>CAZEPT010000014.1:0-15265 GCA_964514225.1 uncultured Candidatus Saccharibacteria bacterium | reverse complement strand
CATTCATCAGTATTGGTTGTGGTGGATAATTTCCTCCAGCTGACTCTGTAAAGTTCACTACACGGACAAGCTTTACACCGAGTGCCTTAGCCAAAGATTCAGCTTTAGTACGAGCATCTTCGATTGCATCATTTCGGGCATCTTCTTGAACTTTATCCTCG
Source organism: uncultured Candidatus Saccharibacteria bacterium (assembly GCA_964514225.1). Taxonomy (GTDB): domain Bacteria; phylum Patescibacteriota; class Minisyncoccia; order Phycocordibacterales; family UBA9973; genus CAZEPT01. Next base: position 15,104 of record CAZEPT010000014.1, on the reverse strand, counting down.
TCATCGAGGGTGAATTGTGGACCATTGAGATTCATAACCTCAAGCGCTGCTAAACCTTCAACAATAAGAGCTGAGTTATCGAGGTCTCGAACTTTTACTTCGATTGTTCTACTTGATGTATATCCTTTAAGTTTTTGTATCGGAGTACATGGGTAGTTGTAACATACCGTATAATCATATTCAGGATAAAAATTATTTGAAACAGTTTTTATGTCTTTCTCGTCAATTTTTTGATCTTTAAGAAAATCAACAGTTGTTTTTGTTTTTTCATCAACAAACGTATTCGCTTCTTTTACAGTTGCTGCTTGTTTTTGGACAGTAAACGTTATTCTTGCAACATCAGGTGTAGCATATGATTCACCATGTCCAGTAACAGTAAATTGGTTTGTTTCTGTGGCTCCTTTTCCAATAAGGCTTAATTCTTTGAGCGACTTAAGAGAGAGGATGGCGAATAAAACGACCAAGACAATAACGAGCCATCCTACTTTTTGTGTAATTCCTTTTGGAATTGAAAAATTATGTTGTTCCATATGTGTTATGACGCTGAAGCGCCTTGTATATTACATTACTTAATAAATGCGTATCTACACCAAGTATACTCTATTTTTTGTTATACACATCAGAGACAATATTCCCATCAGCAAGTGTAATGGTACGGTCTGCTAAGAGCGCATACTCAGGCTCATGAGTCACCATCACGATGGTTTGACCTTCCTTATTCAATTCAAGAAATGTCTGTATTACTTGATCTGAAGTTTCTGAGTCGAGGTTTGCAGTCGGCTCATCAGCAAAAATAATTTTTGGACTATGAGCAAGCGCTCGAGCAATAGCCACGCGCTGTTGCTGTCCTCCAGAGAGCGCACTCGGCACATTATTGAGGCGATCCCCCAACCCTACGCGAATGAGCGCATCCTCTGCTTTCTTTCGAGCTTCTTTTTCTGTATACCCCTGCATAAGAAGCGGGACCATGGTGTTTTCAAGTGCAGTGAGTGACGGAATAGTAGCATAGTCCTGAAAGATATATCCGAGACTATTAAGACGAACAAGTGTCCGTTCCGCCTCTGACATACTGATCATCTCTTCACCGTCGATGAGGATAGAACCACTTGTCGGCAAATCCAAGAGTCCGAGTTGGTACAAGAGTGTTGACTTACCGCTTCCAGACTTTCCAGCAATCGTCAAGAACTGCCCTTCGGGAACAGTGAAGGATAAATCTTTCAGGGCAACAATCTGACTATCTCCACTTTGGAATACTTTTCTTAAATCTTTTACTTTAATCATATATATTTATCTTCCCAGTATCGCACTGAGTGTATTTTGTTTAACAACTAATCGTGCAGGAATGTATCCAGCAATCAAAGTAGCAATAAGAAGGATAATAGCGCGTTTAATTGTCCCTGGAACTGTCGCAACGAGTATCCCATCTGAAAAAGGAAAATCGATTGGATGAGATGCGATCGCTGGCTTGATTAAAGCAAAGGTCAAAAACATCCCAATAGCGATCCCAAAAAACGCATAGATCATCGCTTGCATCATATACGAATAAAGGATAGCTCGTTTATTAATACCAATACCCTTCAAAATCCCAATAAACCGACGACGAGTAATGGCGTTCACGAAAATAACAATAAAAATAGTGATACAGGCGACAATGAGTCCAATACCAGAAATAGCATTTCCAAGTATGCCGAACGTATTTTTAATATCAGTTAAAAACTTTGGAATTGCTTCATTAAAGGTCTGAATTCGAGCATACTCTCCGACACCACTCTCTAGTAAAAATTGCTTTGCACCAGTGTCAGTATAGCCATCTTCGAGCTTGATTGAGATACCATCAGCATTAAGATCATCTTGCCCGGTCAGTTTACGAACTTCACTCGTCACAGCAAGAATCGTACTATCAAATTCATCTACCTTAGATGAGATAATACCCTTCACGTAATATTCTTTTGAATTTTTCCCAACAGTCACTTTGACCTTTGAACCTATCTCAATATCTTTGAGTGTCTGAAAACCTGGTGCTTCAATCGGAGTAAACTCATACAGGAGATTTTTACCGATCAAAATACTATCAAAATCAGTTGGTTCTAAGAATGAACCTCGAATGACAAATTTTGAAACTCCTGAAAATTTTTCTTCTTGAATCGGGTCAATACCAGTAAGTACCCCGCCAGCACCATTTCGAAGCTCCCCTGCTTTGACGGTTGAACGGTAATCAGATTCAATACGAGCAGATGCTGTATAGCGAACCGTATGTGTTTCATAACCTGGAATGGTTTTAACTATCTCAATTATTTCCGGAGTTTTTTCAATGTTTGATTTATTTAAAAATGATGAAATGATAATATCCCCGGTCCCGTATTCACGGGCAGAATTTTCAGATCCTTCAATTAGTCCCACAAGAATACCTGACACAACAACAAGGTTAAGAAACGTAAACATCATGACGAGTACAATAAGAAGCGTCGTCCAAATATTCGCACGTTTAATATCGCGCTTGGCCAAAAACCAACCCACTCGCATATTTTGAGAAAACGAGGTTTCTCTTTTAATCATCTCTTTTTCTGTCATAAGCACCCGAATAAACCTCTATTATTTCTTCTCGATAAGAGCTACTTTGTCTCCCAATACAAGCCCAGAGAGTATCTCAACCATATTTCCGTCTCCAGTAGTTCCTATGACCACTTCAACTTCAGTATATTTTTTCTTCTTTTCGTTAGTGATTTTTCTAACAAAAACTTTTCCATCACGTCTAACAAGTGCTGCACCTGGAACAGCTAAGACATTTTCCTTAGTGCCGGTTGTTACAACCAAGTTAGTATTCATACCAGACTTAATGAGCGGATCTTCTTCATCTATGGATGCTTTAATTTTATAATTAACGATTCCATCTTCTATCGTTGGAGCGAGATCAACCTGCACAACTGAACCTTGGAAGGTTCTTTCACTTCCAAAAGCATCAATAGTAAAGAGTACTGGCTGACCAGGCAAAACGGTAGTTATGTTTGATTCATTGATATTTGCTTCAACATAGAGACCTGAAACATCTTGGATAACAATAGCGGGTTCGAGAGACTTAGCAAGCTCTCCAACCTTCACAGCTACCTTGGTGACCGTTCCGTCAGCTGGTGCTCGAATAACAGTGTTCTCGTATGCGCCAAGTGCGCTCTGGAGCACTCCTTGAGCGCGGAGGACCTCAGCTTGTTTAGCAAGGATGTCAGATGGACGAGCTTGAGCTTTTTTGAGAGCGAGTTCAGCTTCACGTTGTTTAACAACAGACTCTGCACTTGCAAGTACAGACGTTCGAGTACTTTGTGCAAGTTGATATGCGCTCAAGTTTGTTGTATATGATGAACTCTCTGTATTTGGAACATTAATTTCCCAAATTTTATTTGAACCAAGAGTAAAACCAGAAGGAAACTGAATAGAGAGTCCATATCCAATAGACACAGCGTTTGAAACAGAAACTGTTCCTGCCTCACCAGAAAGTCCAGACACATAAAACCCGTACCCTCCTGATGATCGATATACTTGAATAACGTATTTACCTTCTTGATCTCCTGTATATGTACCAAACACAGCAGGACTCAATACAGAGTCCGAATTAGATTCTGTTGGTCTTGCGATCAACCCATTTGAATACAGCGCGCGTCGAGCATTTTCAACAGAAATATCTTGTTGAGCTTTAGCTGTTTTATAGTCTTCCTTTGCATTCTCTAAAAGAACTTCAGCTACTTTCGTTTCTTCGTTTGTTGCACCTTCAAGTGTTCGAGCAAGTCCAGCCTGAGCTGCTTGAAGTGTTCCCCGTGCTTGATTTACCACACCGAGCTCACTCTGATTACTCAGTGTTGCCAGAATTTGGCCCTTAGATGCTTTTTGTCCGACAGAGACAGAAACAGCACTGACTGTATCTGATTCTTTAAAAGATAATTCGATGTCAATGACTGAAGTAACGCTTCCACTCGCTTTAATTGTTGAGGTGAGTGTTTTTTGTTCAACAGGTATCACCGTGGTTGCCTTTGAGTCAGCCCCTTTTGGTCTAAAAACTAAAAAACCGATCAGAAGAATAAGAGGAAGTATCCACAGTAATTTTTTCTTATTTTTACTGGCAAAAGCATACAACTTAGGCATACTTTTCTTGACCTGATGTTTTGTGTTGGTAATCAAACTTGATTTTGTATGTGTATTTTCTTTCATGTGAGTCAATTATATCATAAAAATGATATAATTTCTAATCACTAATATCTAATTTTTCATAAAGCAAAGAGCAGATACTTGTGGTATCTGCTCTTTGCTTTCTTATGTCTCTATACTGAACTATTTTATCTTTAAAAGTTCTACTTCAAAGACAAGCGCTACGTTTGGAGGGATAGACGCACCGGCGCCACGGGCACCATATCCCATATCGCTTGGAATCGTCAAAATTCTTTTCTCTCCAACTTTCATTCCAACAAGACCTTCGTCCCAACCTCTAATAACCATGCCTGCACCAAGAGTAAATTCAAATGGAGTCACGTGGTTAAATTTTGGATCAACATTCGAATCAAACGTCGTTCCGTTCAAAAGTTTACCTGTGTAATTCATAGAGAGTACATCTCCTTTTTTTGATTCTACACCTGCCCCTTCTTGAGTCACTTGTATATCAAGCGCTGTTACATCATTATCATTCATTGTATTTTTTTTGTTATCTTCTAATACTGGTTCTCCTTTACTTGAAAGCATATTATCAGGAGTTACTTTCTTATAGAGAAAATACCCACCAATTGCTACAAGAATAATGAGAACAATAATATACATGTTATGTTGTTTCATACATGTTCATACTATCAAGAAAACAAAAAACCACCAAACGAGTTGGTGGTTTTTTGTTTAAATTTCTTTTATTTGTTGAGTTTCAATACTCTTCATGACACCTGTCACGAGTGGGACATAGTCACGACGATATTGAGGGGGATTATATGTGTTGAGTATAGCAACCACATTCTTTCCTTTATAGTATCGTGCAGTAGGTGGATTATTACCTCCTAAGTTTTTAGAAACAAGGGCAATGGCGTCTTCTTTTGATTTGAAGTTAATTTTACATGAACCCCAACCAAGGAAACTGTGAGTTGCCTTTTGACACGCATGCTTTCCTCCAGTGGACTCAATCATGGCAATAGCCGGTAAGAGATTCCAAGGAATATTATTCTTTTCAGCCTCCTCTACGAATGTTTTACCGTATCCTGCGAGAGGGAGACCTCGATCTAGAAAGTACTGATCAATTTTTTTTGCCTTCTCTTCGAGTTCTGCTTGTTTGTTATCAAGCGTCTCGTCGACAAGGGGCCCATTTTTTTCACTCAGCGATACAACTACAGCGGAAGCGTTCTCTGATACTGGAAGATTTTTCGCAATATCGATCTGAGAAACGTTTGCTGTCAAAATAGGAAGGACAGCAAATAACTGTAGAGGTTTTGCAATCTTGTGCAAAGTCATAATAGACGATTATGCTCCGTCAAACACCAGGGTGGAAATTCTGTTTCCTTGATAGAAAACAAAAAACCTGTACTTTTGTAAAGTATCAATGACACTAAACTAAGCAAGGCTCTGCATATATACTAGCAAATAAGAAAGAATTTGTCAATAGCTCTACAATATTTTTACCTACTGTCAAATCGTTAAAAACCTTATAAAATAAGGATTTTTATACCAAATTTACTTGACTTTTGTAAAGTAAGAATGTACTATTTTAAAGGGTCATTGATCCATTTATCACCTCTTTAGTGAATTGGCTCATTTTCTTAATTGATGGATTGAGAGAGGACTTCAAAATGGTCCCCAAAAATAGTCTTCCCTCTGAAATACTCCCGTCTGAGGAAGAATGGATACCAAAAAACATCACTCGGCCACATATCTTGAAGCGGTATAGAGGAAATATCAAACCACGCTGGTCGCATTTCCTCGGTCTCGATAAGTTCCCCACTGGTTTCTAGTCCTTCAAAGATATGAACCTCCTTAATAGATCCATCAGACAAGACAAACTCCATTTCGCCTCTTTTCTCATAGGTAGTGACCGTTAGACCAGATTCTTCCTTCACTTCGCGGACAAGGGCTTGTTCGATAGTCTCACCCGGCTCAAGCTTCCCGCCATAACCGTTCCAAAAACCCACGCCGAATCCCCGCTTCTTTTCAGCAAGAAGGATCCTATCCCCATCTCGGATGATGCATAAGGTCATGATTGTCTTCATCCTCCAATTCTATCATTTTCCATACAAAAACAGACAAGCCTGAGCTTGCCTGTTTTTGTATATAAGTTAAGTTTATTATACACCGTGACATTTCTTGAATTTCTTTCCACTTCCACAATAACATGGATCATTTCGGCCGATCTTATCTCCATCGGGAGTTACAGAATCAACTGCATGAGCTTGGGGCTCCATACTAGCAGTTTTCTCAATCCCAAACGCGCCAATTTCCTCATGACTTCCAACATAGTTTTCCTTAATATCATCTATAGGCTGTACGGCTATATCTTTAGCTTCAGTTGTCATCGTCTTAATAAAGTTAATGACTTGTTCTCTAAATGACGCTTCCATCACTTTGAAGAGAATGAGTCCTTCTTTTTTATACTCAACAAGCGGTTCGCGCTGACCATAGGCTCGCAAGTTAACGGACGACTTGAGGTAATCCATCGTTTCCAAATGCTCTACCCATAAAATATCAGTAACATGTAAGACAATACGGCGGAACGTTTCGATAAAAGCTTCTGTACCAACAAGCTTCATCCGTTCCTCAACCAATTTTCCTAACTCTTCAGTTATTGATTCATCTTCAGCGATAAATTGAGTAAGATATTCTTGTATTTCCGGTATTTCAGCTTCAACCATCTTGCGACGTCGTCCGTAGACTGTCTCACGTTGGTGGTTCATAACAGAGTCGTATTCGAGTGTATGCTTTCGTGAATCGAAGTGAAATCCTTCGATTTTTGTCTGAGCATTTTCAAGTCCACGGGAAATCATTTTATTTTGAATCGGCTCATCTTCAGGAACACCGAGACGGGTCATGATTGATTTAATCCTCTCTGGTCCGAAGATACGCATAAGATCATCTTCAAGTGAGACATAAAATTGTGTTTCTCCTGGGTCCCCTTGTCGCCCAGCACGACCTCGCAACTGATTATCAATACGTCGTGCCTCGTGGCGTTCAGTTCCTAAAACAAAGAGTCCACCGAGTGATCGAACCATATCAGCTTCTTCAGTAGTTGCCTCAGATCCACCGAGTTTAATGTCGACTCCACGCCCAGCCATGTTGGTCGCAACAACCACAGAGCCCTTTCGTCCAGCATCAGCAATAATCCCCCCTTCCTTTTCGTGATTCTTGGCATTGAGGACAGTATGCGCAACAGCTTCACTTGAGAGATACGCAGAGAGAAGTTCATTTTTCTCGATCGAAACTGTCCCAATCAATACTGGCTGGCCTTTTTCTTGAAGTTCTTTTACCTTCTTGGCAATCGCTCTGAATTTTCCTTTTTCATTTTGGAAAATATAGTCATTGTGATCAATACGTTTGATTTCTCTGTGGGTTGGGATAGTCACAACTTCGAGTCCATACACTTTCAAAAATTCCTCTTTCGATGTTTCTGCTGTCCCAGTCATACCTGAGAGCTTTTTGTAAAATTTAAAGTAGTTCTGGAAGGTAATACTTGCAACACTTCTGGTTTCATTTTGGATCTTTACTCCTTCTTTCGCTTCAATCGCTTGATGAATACCTTGAGACCAACGTCGTCCAGGCTGGAGACGTCCGGTAAATGAGTCAACGATGATGATTTCGTCATTTGAAATAACATAATCTTTATCTTTCGTGTAGAGTGATTGTGCTTTGATGGCGACTTCAAGATGGTGAACGTATTTGATTCCCTTTTCGGTATAAATATTTTCGATTCCGAGGGCTTGCTCAGCTTTGGTGATTCCTTGGTCAGTGATTTCAATAGAGTGCAGCTTTTCATCCACTTTGTAATCCTCATCCTTTATGAGAAGTTTCGCAATGCGAGCAAAATCAGTATAGAGCCCGGCTGACTCAGACGATTCATTTGAAATAATGAGCGGAGTTCGAGATTCATCGATCAAGATAGAGTCTATTTCGTCGACTACAGCGTACGCATGACCCCGCTGAGAAAGTTGTTCTTTAGAAACAATCAGGTTATCTCTCAGGTAATCGAAACCAAATTCATTGTTTGTTCCATACGTGATATCTTTTCCATATGCTTCTTTTCGTGTAATCGGACGCAAGAAGTCATAGACTACTTTAAATGAGGCAACAGCGTCGCGAGCTTCATCTTGTTCTTTGTGCAGAGGATCATAGACATACGACACATTCTGAGAATTAATTACACCGATAGAAAGGCCAAGAAACGCATATATCTGTCCCATCCAAACAGCATCACGACGAGCGAGATAGTCATTTACAGTAACAACGTGTACTCCTTCACCTAAAAGTGCATTCATGTAGACCGGAAGTGTTCCAACCAGCGTCTTTCCTTCACCAGTTCGCATCTCGGCAATATGCCCCATATGAAGTGCATATCCTCCGATAAGTTGCACGTCATAGTGACGTTGCCCGAGTGTTCTTTTAGATGCTTCACGCACAAGCGCAAAGGCATACGGCAAAATACTCTCAGTTTGAGTACCCGCTTTAATTTTATCTTTGAGTTCTTGTGTTTTTAGGGGAAAATCAGCATCAGAGAGCTGTGACACCTCTTGTTCATAGGCATTTACCGCTTTGACTATCTTACTTGTTTTCTTTATAAATCCATCTGAATAGGTTGGAAATAATAATTTACTTAAATTCATAAGTCGATTATAGCATAAAAAATAGCTAAAATTAATGACCCAAAACAACAAAAAATCTGAAATTTTCTATCACAATACTGATGTATGTTAAAACGCAAAATGTCCTCGTGAGAGGACATTTTGCTTGTGGGAAGAAATTAGTTAAGAACTATTTTCTTTTTGCAGTTTTTTTAGCAGCCTTCTTAACAACTTTTTTAGTTGTTTTCTTTGCTACTTTTTTAGCAGCCTTCTTAACAACTTTTTTAGTTGTTTTCTTTGCTACTTTTTTAGCTACCTTTTTTTTCATTGCCATAATATTTTCTGTGCAATTAGTTTTTAATAAAGTACACCGACCTTCGCACTAAATGTACTCGATACTTTAATTATCGTACATCTAGATATGAAGTAAATACTTTTTATAAAAAAATCTGTGGATAACTTTTTAAAAAAATATTTTTTATTAAAAAAATTATTTTAAATTTTATTTCTTCATGCAAAAAAATAAAAATATTTTTAAATTATACCCGTGTGTAATTTTTTATTCATGTAAACACACTGTTTTTTGTTAGCATAAATTAAAAAACTAAAAAAAGTAACTCAAGAAAAAAAATGAGGGTCCTATAAAAATAAAATACTCACTCACTATGAACAAGTACAATACTGTGGGGTAATAAAAGTAATCGCGCTGTCGAGTCCCGAGACAGAGTCTCAATGTATTTCTGGAATAAAAAATTACCCACAAAGTTCACTAGCGAGTGCGAGCTCCAACACAAATGCCTATGTGAGTGCAGTCGCTAGTGATCCTTATGGGCAATAAACCTTTCTTAAAGTATACAGGAAAAGACGAGCAAAAACAAAGAATCTTACACGGGTATTACGATAAAACCAAAATATCTTCAAATTCTTGAGTCTTTTTAAAGGGTCCGATGAGTGCCAAGTTAAGTGTCTTGTTTTTAAAAATCATCTTTGCAATACGCAGAATATCACCTTTTGTTACTTGGCGGATTTTCTTTTCAACTATCTCAAGCGTTTCGATATCTTTTTTTAAGACTGCTTGTCCACCGTAGTACATAGCCCAAGCATCGCTTGATTCGAGCTCAAGCTTCATATTCCCTATCATATACTCCTTAGTTTTCTCCAGTTCAACTTCCGTCACACCTTCCGTTGCAATTTTTTTGCACTCTTTTAAAATTTCCGTAATTACTTCTTTAACACGAGTATTAGTAACGCCTGCACGGATCTCAAAGTACCCATGATCAGTAAATCCATCCGCTGCAGCCCTTACATAGTACGCAACCCCGAGCTCTTCACGGAGCTTCATGAAGAGTCGTGAAGAAAATCCACCCGAGAGAACATTCGCCATAACGTCGAGTGCGTAATTTTTTTCATCATACACATCAAATGTCCTAAAACCTAAAACAAGGTGTGTCTGGTCAGTTTTTTTATATTTAACCAGTACTTGCGGTTTCACTTGCACATCTTTGGTTTTTTGCTTATCTTGAACTTTTTTAGGAGAAAGTTTCCCAAAATATTTCTTTGTCAGCGCTTGAACAACTTCTGTTGTTACGGCCCCTGAGACAATGACTGTTGTTTTGTTGGGAGTATAGTGCTTCTCGTGATACTCCGTAAAGTCTTTTCTTGTCATCTTTCGAACTGAATCATGAGTTCCAGTGATTGAGAGGCCGGCTGGTTGATTCCCATAAAGAAGCGACATAAAAAGATCCTGAACATGGCGTTGTGGCATGTCTTCATACATATTAATTTCTTCTACGATAACACCTTTTTCCTTCTCAATTTCTGCTTCAGGGAATATAGGATTGAGATAAATGTCAGACACAACATCAAAAATTTTCTCGATATGCTTCTTATCACTCTTTGCATAGTACCCCGTGTATTCATGGCTCGTGAAGGCATTGTACTGGCTTCCAATAGCGTCTAACTCATGAGAGATGGTAAAGGTGTTCTTTCTGGTTGTTGTGCCCTTAAAACACATATGTTCAAGAAAATGGGACAATCCGCGCTCACCATCACGTTCGTATTTTGAACCTGTTTCAACTAAGACGAGTACAGTGACGGTCGGGTTATCTTTCATGGGGACGGATATAACATGAAGTCCGTTTGGTAATTTCTTTTGGGTATATTTCATAATGACTACTCTTCTATAAATCCTCCGGATTGATGTTCCCATAATGTGGCGTATAAACCTTTCTGTTTGATTAATTCAGCATGCGTACCATCTTGAACAATAGTTCCTTTATCTAGGACGATAATTCTGTCGAGATGCTTGATCGTAGAAAGGCGGTGAGCAACGACAAGTGTTGTTTTACCCTTCATCAACTCTTCAAATCCTTCTTGAATATATTTTTCTGACTCAGAATCTAGAGCACTTGTCGCCTCATCCAAAATAAGAATTGGAGCTTCTTTGAGAAGTGCGCGAGCGATAGCAACACGTTGTCTTTGTCCACCTGAGAGTTTTATACCTCGTTCACCCACAAGGGTTTCATATTGATCAGGTAATTCAGAAATAAATTCATCTGCATGGGCAAGTTTTGCTGCATTAATAATCTCATTATGAGAAGGTTGCTCCTTTCCGTAGCCTATATTTTCAGCAAGCGATCTGTGGAACAAGAGCGGCTCTTGGGGAACATAGGAAATCGCACGCCGAAGTGATGCTTGAGTAATATGTTTAATATCCTGCCCATCGATTAATATAGCACCTGACTGGACATCGAGGAACCTCAAAAGCAATTTGGTGATCGTCGTCTTACCTCCACCACTTGGTCCGATAAGTCCGACCTTCTCACCGGGTGCAATCATTACCGAAAAGTTTTTTAAAAAAGGTTTCGCGGAATCATCATTATGGGTATAACCAAAATTTACACTATTGAAGGTAATTACTCCTTCAGTAACAATAAGCGGGGTCGCATCTGGTGTATCTTCAATCAGTGGGGGTTCGATAACAAGAGCAGTAAATTCTGCTGCTTCCCCAATGTTAGATTCAATATTACGATACACGTTATTCACCTGCCAAAAAGTTCTCGTAACCGTTGAGTAATATGAAAAGACAATAACTAACGCACCGGGTTCAAGATTAAATTTTTGAGTAAAGTAAAGTGCTGCAAAAAGGCCAATCATATTTGTAATGACGTACAGAGGTGAGAGCATTGCATCAATCCTGAATACATGAAAAAAAGCCGCTTTTTTAAATTTATCCGTATAGTCTTTCGCAGAGACTTCAAAGCGCTTGCCTTCTGTAACCTCACTTGCAAATGATTTCACTGCAAATATATTTGTGAGAATATCAGAGAGGTTGCCTGTCATTTTACTGGAAGCGTCATGTCTCTCGGCCACTATTTTAGAGCGGGCACGAATGAGTGGAATCGTCAGAATAACAACAACAGCAAGTGCAACAAGAAGAAGTAATGAAATCCATATTGAATACCGAGCAAGTATAATGAGCGCAAATACCATTGGTAAAATATTGGGAGTAATATTGAAACTAAAAGTATCAGTAAAGCCTTCGAAATTCTTTGTATACGCCTGGGCTTTTTTCGTGAGTGACCCAACAAATTTGCTTGTAAAGAAATCGTAATCCCGCCCTATCAAATAAGCAAAGCTCTTCTCTGCAAGGTTGTACATACCGTGGGCTTCAAGGCGAGTAAGAAAATACATACCCACTCTCCAACACAACTCACCAAAAAGCCAGAGTCCCCCAAAAAGAAGCACCAGAACTCCTGCCTGATTAAATGGAATCGCTCCATCCCTCGCAAGAATATTCACAATCCGACTAATAATAAGTGGTGGAATAAAAAACACAAAAATTGACCCTAGTCCGGGTAGTAAAAAACTTCCGAGTGTCAGACCCGGATATTTTTTATACTGATCCCAATAATCACGCAGCACTCTTTTTACTGCTTGTTTTGTAACACCTTCTTTATGCATTAAATTTTATTATTACTGTCTAATTTTAGAAACGAGATCTACGATAGCTACTCGCTCCTGCGCGCCGGTATTCCTATCTCGAACAGTGACGGTATCCTTAAACTCTGGATTAACATCGTCGCCTGTACCAGTGGTATCAAAGTCGATCACCACGCAGTATGGAGTTCCGATCTCGTCTTGTCGTCTGTATCGCTTACCGATGTTTCCATTGTCATCAAACTCACATACCATCTCTTCTCGAAGCTTGAGATATATTTCTCGTGCCTTTTCGACAAGCTCCGGCCGATTTTTGAGAAGCGGGAAAATTGCACACTTTATTGGGGCAAGAGATGATGGAAGATTCAAGAATACTCGTGTTTCCCCTTTTTCGTCAGCAACCTCAGTATACGCATTATCCAAAAACATCATAAAGAGTCGAGCGAGCCCGGAAGAGGTTTCTACGATATGAGGAATAAAGCGTTCATTCGTCTGATCATCAAAGTAATCAAGAGAGACGCCTGAAAATTTTGAATGCTGAGTGAGATCCCAATCACCGCGTGCGTGTATACCCTCGATTTCTTTAAAGCCACCGAGTGAGGTAAAATTGTATTCTATATCATAGGCATCAGTTGCATAGTGAGCCAACTTTTCGTGCTTATAGAACTGAAGCTTCTCTTGGGGGATTCCATATTGTATATACCAAGAAAAGCGATTGTCCTTCCACATTTCAAAAAGTTCTTTCGTTTGATCCTTGTGATGGAAATACTGCATTTCCATTTGCTCAAATTCTCTTGTTCTGAAAATAAATTGCCGCGCTGCAATCTCGTTTCGAAATGCCTTTCCAACTTGAGCAATCCCAAATGGTAATTTTGGATGGATACTATCGAGCGTATTTTTATACTCAAGATAAATTCCTCCGCATGTCTCTGGTCGTAAATACACTGCATTCTCCTCCGTCAATGTATCTACCGGAGAACCAAGATTAGACTTGACCATCATAGAGAATACGCGAGCTTCAGTTAAGGTCGCTTTTCCACAATTCTGACAAAGGAGTTTTTTAGCTTCTCTGAGCTTATTTAATTCTTCATTAATAAACTCAATAGTCGCCTTATCCGCTGAAATACCAAAATCTTCTAGGATATGATCTGCACGAAAACGAGCATTGCAGTTCTTGCAGTCAACTTGAGGATCATTGAAGCCTTCTACGTGGCCAGAAGCCAACCATGTTCTTGGGTGCATAAAAATTGCACTATCGAGCATGAACACATCTTCTCTGTATTGAGACATATGTTTCATCCATGCATTTTTTATATTTTCTTTAAGAAGAACACCGTAGTGTCCATAATCATAGACACCGCCAAAACCACCATAAATTTCAGATGAGGCATAGACAAACCCTCGTCGCTTACAGAGTGATATTAATTTTTCCATCAAATCTTTATTTTCCATATATTAGTTTGTAACGCGTCCATTGGCTGGTGTCGTATCTTCTCCGAAAATATCTCTAATTTCGTTGGTGATAGTACCGAGATCTTGGGCGAACTGTTGGTTGGTAAATTTATCAAGTGCCTTAAAAGTAATCGTATTAAGAAGTGGAAGGAAACTTCCAACTTGCTGAAGCGATGGTGTCACATGGAGCTGAAGTGATACAGACTTGGCAGTATCTCCCGAAGCTTGGATTTCGCCGGCGCGCCAGATTACTTCCCCTGTCTTGTCATCAAATGACACGAGCTCAGTCGCCGGAGAGAACACACCCTTATATGTCACATTCGGTGGTAGCTTCGCACGAACCTCTCCTTGACCATACGCATTAATACTATTTCTAACATTCAATTCAACTGTGTATGTTGTTTCGGTATTAACTTTTGGAGGATATGCCCCAGTGTTCTGAAACACTCCAGTAATATAGCGGACTTGAGGCATGAGTTTAGCATTTCCTCCGACACGGCCGATGACTCGCTCAAGTGATTCAATTGTTTTTGGTGTAGTTCCTTCGCTATCTTCAAGTCCTCGAACAGTCACTTCAAATTCAACTTGTGGATTTTTTTCAGTACCGTCAGTTTTCGCATCACGCATCGGAATCGTAAAGTAAAGTGTCCCATTTGAATTTGCAGGAACTCTGACAAATGAATCAAGTGTATTTTTATTCCATATAATAGAATCGCTTCCTGAATTATAAAATCCATCATTAGCTTCTATTTTTTCTCGATCAAGAAGGTCACCTTTGAGTTTTACTTGAATCTCAAGATCAAGAACTTGGTTAGGAAGATTGTTCTTCCAGAGAATCTGACCTTGAATTTGTTCTCCTGAAGAGAGCGCAACAACATCTTCACCTGAACTATTAATAACAAGTTCTGTGGAAAGGAATGGCTTCTGAAG
>CAZEPT010000013.1:0-16690 GCA_964514225.1 uncultured Candidatus Saccharibacteria bacterium | reverse complement strand
AAGAGTATCTTACTTTCTGGGTTGAGAATTCCTTTGATTACAATTCCTTGAGTAATGGTCTTAAGTTCAAGTAAAGTGTACGTAATCTGGGTTGCAATAACTCCATGTTCTTCACCGAACATCGGGTGGAGCATATAGGACATTTCGAGGAAATCAACACTGATGGACTCAAGACGAGAACTCGTATCTTTGTGTGTCACATACTTGCTGATGAGCGAAACAGCATGGTGGATGCGATCAGCCTTGTCAACAAGTCTTTTATAGAAATCCTCAAAATCTCTATATAAATCAACATGTCCTTTAGAAAAATCTTGCATATGTCCTTTAGAATAAATTAGATGTCCTTTAAAAATGAGTACCTTCTTAACTCCATGTATTGTATAGGACATATCTTCAAATGTAAAGGACTTCTCTTAAAAGACGTCCTTTACATTTGAAGCTACTTATAAATTATAAATGAAAAATGCTAAACAAATACAGATCAAAAACAGGACCTTTGGCTTTGTTTTGGGTCGGAGAATGAACTCATAGAATACTTGCCAAAAATTATTATTTGTATTGTATTTTTTTATACTTTTTCATTTATAATTTATCATTCCTCGTGATATACTTACCCCATATATGAGTCAAAAAAAATCAAAAAAATCTAGTGATGATTCGCCTCTCCCTCAGATATCTATCCCCTCTGTACACCCTGATACACGACGAATGATCCTTGCTGTTCTCTTTCTTATTATTGCTATTATCTCCACTCTCGGATTCTTCGGAAACGGAGGACTCGTCGGGCTTGGTCTCAAGAGAGCATTCACCTATGTCTTCGGATTCATTGCAGGTATTATCCCTGTTCTCTTTCTGTATGCCGGTGTTCGGATGGTCAAAAATCAACAAGCGGAAATACGCCCAAGGCATTTGGTCGGTGTCGCACTTTTTCTCTTAACATTTGTCGCACTTGCTGACCTCTCAGTCTTCGGTGCATATGGAGGAGTACTCGGTGCATTTCTCTCTCCTCTTATCATTAAGCTCTTCGGGCTCGTTGGAGGGATTGCGACTCTCGGACTCGGACTCATCATCTCACTTATGATGATTTTAAATGAACGACCTGACTTTAAAAAATGGTGGGAGAACATCAAGCATGTCGCTCATACCATGTTTGCAACCGGCAAAGAATCAATCAAACGGATGCACATACCAACTGTTGAATCTACACAGGAGGAAGAGGAAGTAATCGAAGAAGAACCTCTCGATGAGTACGAAGCACAAGCGTACAGAAGTACAAAAAAATCTACCACCAAAGCAAAACCTGAACAAGAAGAAGAAACTCCAGAAGCACCGAAACCCATCAAAAAAAGAGACACTGGATCATACGTCTTTCCACCACTGACACTCATGTCTCGTGATCAAGGAAAACCGAACACTGGCGACACAAAAATGAATGCGAACATCATCAAACGCACACTCCAAAATTTCGGAATTGAAGTCGAGATGGATGAAATCACCGTCGGACCGACCGTCACTCGCTATGCACTCAAGCCAGCTGAAGGAGTAAAACTCTCTCGTATTGTCGCCCTTCAAAATGATCTCTCTCTTGCACTCGCCGCTCACCCACTTCGTATCGAAGCACCGATTCCTGGGAAATCGCTCGTTGGTATTGAGATGCCGAACAAAGGCAAATCAATCATCGGATTTGCATCACTTCTCTCTGACGACTCATTTAAAAACGATCCAAAACCACTCTTGGTTGCACTTGGAAAAAATATCTCTGGAAAAGCTCGTTTTGCAAACCTCGCCAAGATGCCTCATGCCCTTATTGCAGGAGCTACTGGATCTGGAAAGTCTGTTACTGTCCACGCCCTCATTACATCCCTTCTCTTTAGAAACACACCAGATGATCTCAAATTTATCTTCGTCGACCCAAAGCGTGTCGAGCTCACACTCTATAACGGACTTCCTCACTTACTCACTCCGGTCATCACTGATCCAAAAAAGACCATTCTCGCACTCAAATGGGCAGCTAAAGAAATGGAACGCCGATATGACATCTTAGAGAAACATAAGGTCCGTGATATAACCTCATACCATGAAAACATTTTCAACAAAGCAAAGAAAGATGAAGAAGTTGATCGCATGCCATTTATCGTCGTTATTATTGATGAGTTGGCGGATATCATGCAAGCATACCCAAGAGAACTCGAAAGCGGTATCGTTCGATTAGCTCAAATGTCTCGTGCAGTTGGTATTCACCTTATTCTCTCAACACAGCGGCCATCAGTTAACGTCATTACCGGACTCATTAAGGCGAACATCCCCGCTCGAGTTGCACTTCAAGTAGCATCACAAATCGACTCTCGTACTATTATTGACCAACCAGGCGCTGAAAAACTTCTTGGTGCTGGAGATATGCTCTACTCATCTGGGGAAATGGCTTCTCCTGAACGTATCCAGTGTGCATACATCTCTGAAGAAGAAGTAAAGAAAGTGGTTAACTTTATCAAAGACAATAACGACATCCTACCCGATGAGATCAATCTCTCCCCTGGTGCACTCGGCAATACTGACGGAATATTCAGCTCAGGTGTCGATGATTCTGGTGGCGACGATGACCTATATGAAGACGCTCGAACGACTGTGATTGAATCAGGAAAAGCGTCTACTTCATACCTCCAGAGAAAGCTCGGTGTCGGCTATGCTAGAGCTGCAAAATTGATTGATATGCTTGAAGAAAGAGGTGTTGTAGGCCCTGGAAATGGCGCAAAACCAAGAGAAATACTCGAACGCCCAGTAGTGGAAGAAGCTTCAGATTTCTCTTAAAATAAGGCTTTTCAGTTAAGAGAGCGATATGATACAATAGAGATATATTAGGAGTAGCCGTAGATAATAAAAAACATCATCACATGAAATTCAAAATTATTGCACTCACTATTATTACGGTATTTATCTTCTATGGTGCTTTCAAATCTCGCGATATTTTCTTTGGCTCTCCGGTAGAATTATCTCTTGAAAAAGCCAGCACATCTCGGATGAGAGTGGAAGGACAAGCAAAGAATAATCGAGAAATTTTGATCAACGGAGATAAGACATCTACGAATATGAATGGAGACTTCTTGTATGACTTCAGTCCCCTCCCAGGACTTAACGTTGTCACGATAGAAACGAAAGATAGTTTTGGAAATAGAAAAGAAAAAGTATACTCATTTGTTTATAATAACGAGCAAGGAACAAAAACTGCTCAACGATAACCAGGCTTATGGCATTTAAAAAGAAAGTTGTAAAAGCAGACAAGACCGTCGGAGTGGAAGCACTCGAAGACACACTCAAAGCAATCCAGGTAAAATTTGGAGAAGGATCAATTATGAAGCTCGGTGACGCACCTAAAGTGGGCATCGATGCTATTTCAACTGGTTCAATAGGATTGGACACCGCACTCGGTGTCGGTGGTGTTCCTCGTGGACGTATCATTGAGATCTTTGGACCG
This sequence comes from uncultured Candidatus Saccharibacteria bacterium, assembly GCA_964514225.1. Lineage (GTDB taxonomy): Bacteria > Patescibacteriota > Minisyncoccia > Phycocordibacterales > UBA9973 > CAZEPT01. The sequence goes on along the minus strand of CAZEPT010000013.1, from coordinate 13,218 downwards.
GAATCATCTGGAAAGACAACACTCGCACTCCATATCGTGGCTGAAGCTCAAAAGACAGGCGGAATATGCGCCTTCATCGATGCAGAGCATGCGATGGATCCTGACTACGCGAAGAACTTAGGTGTAAATACGAAAGACTTACTCATTTCTCAACCAGATACGGGAGAACAAGGGCTTGAGATCACTGAGAGTCTCGTTCGCTCTGGCAAAGTAGATGTTGTTGTTATTGACTCAGTTGCTGCACTCACTCCAAAGGATGAAATTGAAGGAGATATGGGACAACAACATGTTGGAAAACAAGCACGGCTTATGTCTCAAGCACTCCGAAAACTTACTGCAATCGTTGCAAAGTCTAATACAGTTGTTATTTTCATCAACCAAATCCGTATGCAAATTGGTGTCATGTTCGGAAATCCAGAAACAACTCCGGGAGGAAAAGCACTCAAATTCTATACATCAGTACGTCTCGACATTCGTCGTATTGCTCAGATTAAAAAAGGTGAAGAAGTTGTCGGAGGACGAACACGCGTCAAAGTCGTCAAGAACAAAGTCGCTGCGCCATTCAAACAAACTGAATTTGATATTATCTACGGAGAAGGAATCTCACGTGAGGGAGAAATCATGGCCCTCGGTGAAAAACTTTCCCTCATCTCTAAATCAACCGGTTCTTCATACTCATACAATCGACCAGAAGACGTCAAAAAGGATGACAAGGAAAGAGAATTTAAACTCGGCCGTGGATATGATGCTGCTCGAACGTATCTTAAAGAAAACACAAAACTTTCAGGAGAAATCTTAAAAGAGATCCGTAAACGCTTTGATCAAATCCAAGTATCGAGTGCAAGTGAGTAATACGAAAATTCTTAATTTCTAGAGAAACAGAAAACAGCGGGGCGCCTATAGCGCCCCGCTGTTTTCTGTTTGGTCTTATAACAATTATTTTTGAGATTATTGATTTGATTGTGCAGTAGTTATTTTTATGATTTAATATATAAAAATATACACCTTATGGAAGAAAAATACACATATCTTTTTATAGATATATCCAACACAATTATCTCGCACAAAGTTGCAATAAAAGCGCAAGAAAAATCATTTTACTGTATATCCCCTCACAGATACACGCCAAACGGCACTGTGTTTGGAGGCTGGGCTGGTCATTCAAAATCTAACCCAACGCAAGACGATATTAAAGCATATTTAAAAGACGGGGACGCTTGGCCAATAGCCGCCACAAGAGAACTGTTAGCTCTTTGGCTCAAGCAAGAATATCACCTGCGCCCGTACGCGGAGCATTATTTCACAACCAAAGCACCGTGCCTCCGGTTTAAAGCAAAAGTTTTGGATTGGGACAAAAGAAAAATCCTCACTTTGCCCGGTTCTTTTGAGAGTGAAGAACTTGCACTTGACGCAGCGTTACTTGAAGCACTTGAGCGAATTCCTTGACGAAGATACAAAGAGCAAAAAAACTGCCAACCTAAAAGGACTGGCAGTTTTTATAATTAAGAAAGAATACTCACCTAAACCATAAAGGCTTCTTGCAGTGTCGTCATCCCCTCAAGTGCTTTAATGATAGCATCCTCGCGGAGTGTAATCATTCCCTTCGAGCGAGCGAGCTTGTGGAGTTCAGGCTCGACTGGATTAGTCAAAATCAAATGTTCCATATCTCTATCAACAATAAGCGCTTCCATAACACACATACGCCCTTTCATTCCTGAGGGGTATTCTTTTGATGGAATAGGCTCATAGGTCACTTTATTATCGAGCGGGAGTTTACTTCTCACCTCTTCTGGGAGATCTTCGAACTGTTTCTGAATAAGTGTCTTTGTTGCTTCGTCGACAGGAAGTTCTTTTTTAGAATCTGGTGCAAACATACGGACGAGACGCTGACCCAAGACAAGTGTGAGAGTTGGTGCAATAAGATACGGATCAACGCCCATATCGATTAGACGTGGAATAGCACCGGTTGCTGTGTTGGTGTGGAGTGTTGAAAATACAATATGACCAGTAAGTGCAGCCTGAATAGCCAATTGTGCTGTTTCCTTGTCACGAATCTCTCCGACCATGATAACATCAGGGTCTTGACGGAGTATTGAGCGAAGTCCAGCAGCAAATGTATAGCCAATATCAGCTTGAACTTGAGACTGCGATACACCGGGCATATGGTACTCAATCGGATCTTCAAGTGAGACGACATTTTCAGTGTCTCGATCAATTTCATTCAACATTGAAAAGAGTGTTGTTGATTTACCGGACCCAGTCGGACCAGTAATTAAGATAATCCCATACGGCTTATCAAGTGCTTGCTTAATAGCATCGAGTGTCGGTTGACGAAGGTTAAGTGCTGAAAGAGGTTTGACTCCCTGATCGGCATCCAAAATACGCATAACCACCTTTTCTCCGTAGTATGTCGGAAATGTTGAGAGACGAAAGTCAATCTTTCGATTATTAATCTGAGTAGTGAATCCCCCATCTTGAGGCTTTCTCTTTTCATCAAGCCGAAGTCTCCCTAAAATTTTAATACGAGCAACAACACCAGATGAAACATTCATCGGGAGTGTCAGTGCTGTTTCAAGTGATCCATCTAAACGAAAGCGGACTCGAACATCTTTACCTGAATGTTCAATGTGGATATCAGAAGCATTTTTTGTCACCGCATCACGCAAGATAGATGAGACGATTTTAATAATCGGAGCATCTTCAACAATCTTTTCATCGTCAGTCTTATCTTTCGCATCTTTTTTTCGAAGGAGACTCGTGTCATCGATATTAATGAGATTTGTTGTTTCAAATTCAGTTAATGCTTCATCAACATTACCAGACACGTTATCATAATTTTTTAAGATTGCATCAAAATTCTTCTGAGAAATCAAAAAGTAGGTAAATGGAAGTCCAAGTTTTGCTACGATAAATTGAAGTGCATCGTTTGCTTGGATGTTTCCAGGTTCAACAACTCCAACCTCAAGAATATTATCAACAATACCAAGTGGAACACATTTATAATATTTAGCAGACTCTTCTGGAATATACCGGAGGACTTCAAACGGGATTGTAGCAGCTTGTACTTCTTTTGAAGGGACACCATAAAAATCACTCTTAAGTCTAAGAATCTGTTCAAGGGTGAGTCCTTTTTCTAAAAGGAGCGTCTCTGTATCACCCTTATACGTCTCACTAAGTTCTTTGACAAAAGAATCCAGTGCATCAGCTGGAATAATGCCTAGACGAGAAAGATGTTGTAAAAATTCCATAGTGTACTTATAGTTTAGGTGTTTTAAAAGATTGGATTTCTCCAACTATTGTTTTGTTATCTTTGGTCTTTACAACTGCTCGATAGAAATATGCAGTATCAGGAATCAAGTTACCTAAGGTGTATGTATAGGTCTTACTCGCAGTTTTTGCAACAGTAGGAGTGACTTGTCCAAGCGGAACGACGGCTGTAGTTCCCCATTCAAAGTACTGCTCGAGTGTATTTGTAATTCCATTTTCACCAACAAGAAGCGCTGACGATGACGTACCGCTCGTAACGGGATTTGTTTTAACAGCTGCCCCAGATTGGACAGGTGCACCTGGAGCTCCTGTATAGGCTCCTGCTGATTCATCACCGATTGGCAAGAATGGATTCTTACGTCCAAAATCTAAGACTAGGTTTTGTTGATCTTCTCGTAAACTAAAATCTTTCAGTGATTGGAATTCAGGTTTAGTGAAAATGGCGTTTGAAAGGTTTATATTATTTACACTTAAAAGAAGTGCAAGAAGTTTCTCAATACTCTCTTTCTTAACAGTCGTTTCAGCGGTACCTACAGCAGCCAGACCATTTTTTTGAGTAGATGGTGAGGTGTTTTTAGGAGTAACTAATCGATACACATTAAAGATAACAAATGCTATTAAAAGTCCTATAACAATTTTTTTGACTGTCTTACTCATATGCATAGAATTAACTCTTTAACCAATAGGTTTGAACTTTAACGACGTATTTTAATGCGGTAGGATCTTTCTGAGAAATTTGAGTGGATTGAATATCCACGAGACGGAGGCTTTTTTCAAGATCCTGAATAAACCCGATAAATTTATCATACGATCCAGTTACGGTAAATTCAAGTTCAAAAACACCATATTCTTTTTGCGACATAACTGCATCTTTTGGATTCACTGGAGTAGTTATTTTCGCTGGTGCGCTTTCATCGCCTGCTGCAGTTGTAGTTTTTACATCTGCGGTTACTTTTTTATTAGGATCATACTTAGGGTTTTCAAAAGCAAGTCCGTGAACATTCGAAGCAAGATTTTGAATTTCCAAAATAAGCTTCGTACTGTTTACATCAATAGGCATAAGTGTCTCGAGTCTTTCTAAGTCAGTGTCAGAAATCTGATTTTTTTGATTAAGGAGTTCATCCCTCTTTTTTAAAAGCTCTTTTGAATTCTCAACTGCCTTTCGATACTCTGCAACTTCTCCTTTTAAGACTTGAACCTTATCCCACTGCTTCTGTGAATATCCAAAAAATACTCCGACAGCAGCAAGCACCAACATAATTGGTAATAAAAATTGAAACATATTATTGAACTCCGGCAGTGCCGTTACTAGTAATAGGCTCAGTCGTTCCGTTGAAATTATTAATGACTTGACTATACACGATGAGGTTAGGACTTATATCAAAGAAAAGATTGAAGGTAACGGTATTATCTTTAGCGGTAACAATATCAGAAAAGAGTGGATTCTGAACATAACGATTTTCTGCCAACTTCTTTGATTGTAGTGCAACATATGGAAGTGATTCTGCTTTACCAGTGAGCCGTACTTGAATCTTTGCAGACTTACCTACCCCAGAAACAGTATGTGTGAATTGAGTATACTGAACTTTTTTTAGTGTATTTGCATTGAGTACGTTTACTAAAATAGGCGAAAGAGTGATGTGATTATCAAGAAGTGTTTCAGCGTTACTGATTTGTTTGTCGAGTTTCTGCAGATTTTGAAGCGTTACTGGGTCAAATTTTTCCTGAGCCTGATCAAGTGTTCTTTTAAGTGTTTCAACTTCAGTAGAAAGTCGCTTACCATACATATACGCAAACACAGAGAAGAGTATTGCAAGAATAAGAATAATGATAGCAATTAACGTAAAGAGACTGACGCTTTTACTTCCTTTTTCCTTAACAGTAACAAGTGATTTTTTGGGAATAAAAGAAGTTGTTTGAAATGTTGGTTCCATAGTCTTATTGTATTATGAATATATGTTTCTGTGAAGCAATTGTCCACAGAAAAACTCTAATAACTTCTCTTGATTGAGTGCAATCATCCCTATTGAATCTTTCGAAGTGCCACACCGAGTGCAACGGAAAATTCTGGACCAATCGAGCCAAGAACAGGAGTCAAAAATGCAGGTGCTTCCACCTTAGAAAACGGACGAGCTAGAGCCACTTCAGCTGAGAAGTGTTCTTGTGATGCTTCAAGGATACCCTTTAAGAGCGCACCTCCACCTGAAAGAATAATTTTTGAGATTGTTTTATTGGTCTTTTTTTCATAGTTGAAAACAACTGAGCTCGTTTCAGAAAAGATATAGTTAAGAGAAAGCATAATTATCTCATCAATACCTTTAGAGTTTGTATCTTTTACAAGACCATAGGCTCGCTTAAGCTCTTCAGCGTCAGAGAATGCAACACCAAGAGATTGAGCGATCGCACGGGTAATATCTGCACCACCTCGTCCAACAACGTGGAATGTTCTAACAATACCGTATTCAATAATAGAGAGTTTCGTTTTACTTGCACCAAGATCAATAAAAAGTGTTGGGGAGAGGTCATTACTCATAACTGAACGAATCGCACTGAAAACTTCAAGCTCAAAGATAGGATTAGTAATTTTAGCTTGTGTCAGAATATCTTTATATTGTGCAATCGTATCATTGTGAATAGCAACAGTAAGTACTTCATTCTTAAGCGGTGCCCTGATATCATCTTTTTTTTCAAAGACAGAATCTTCTTGTTTTGGAATAATCCAATAATCCAAAAGAACTTCGCTGATCGGAACAGGGATGAATTTACGGGCTTCTGTTGGAATAATAGTCGGAAGTTCTTTTTCACTAATGTTTGCTGGAAGTTCAAGAGTAAAGAGAAGACTTGAGTTTGAAGGAATAGCTATCCCCCCCTCAGAAACAGTAACACCTGCTTCACGGACGATATCAGAAATTGCCTGAACAATATCTTTAGTTGGAAGATTTGTAATCGAACCAACTGGTTGTGCTTGATACGGACCAAGAGCAAGCGTGCCGTAGGTTTCAAGAATTGCCTTTCCGCCTCTTTTTTTCAACTGAACGACTTTAATAGCAGATGTCCCAATATCAAGACCAATGACACTTTCAAGAACCTTCTCTTTGGAGAATAGTGCCTTTGCCTCTTTTAAAATATCACTGAATGAATTTGCCATAATTATAAATATACGATTATACGATATACTGAATCTATGTATAGTATACACTATATCCTAAAAAAAATCTTATTCCCCAGGTCGTGCATCGGGTGCACCACACCGGATTATATCCTTTGTTCACGCTGCCTTAACCTTCTCCCTATCTCGTATCAAGTACGCACTCACACAGACCACAAAGAGATACACATATTCCCGTACACTCACAAAAAAATAGTGAAAATAATTTGGGAACTCAAGTACAAAAACAATATCGAACTCCGAGACATCCTCTTTTCTCGAATCGGACCTATACTTAAAAAACACATAGATACGCACATAAAAGAAATAAAAAATGGAATCTTTCTCATCTCTGTTCCAAAAATAAAGAACGATGCTCTTAAAAAGAGAGATTTTGATCATGGAAAACTTTTAGTTCAAGCGCTCCTCCCTTATCTTTTAGACCATACTTCCACAGTCCTCGAGGGATATTTAATCAAACATGACATCAGTAGACAGGCAACTCAAAAAAAGAGAACAGAGAGAATTAAAAACATGAAAGGAGCTATTAGCCCGACGAACAAGCTTCTAGTCTTAAAACCTACACAACATCCACTCATTATTATTGATGATGTCACAACCACCGGAGCAACTCGAAATGAAATGATTCGAGTACTTAAACCATATTTTTCAGGTGACATACTTTTTATTGCACTTGCCCATTAAAAAAGGAAGGGCTCTCCGACTTGATTAATATTTGCTATGATAGAACTTATGAGAAAGAAAGAAAGAACCCTGTGTCTCGCCTGTGGAAATAATCAAACCAACCATACACTGTCGTGGCTGACCAATACAGCATGTGTTCTTATGGAACCATTTGATAAGATCCTTATTAATAACCAATTTGGTCAGTTTATCGGACATATCATCAAACTCCTGACCGGACCATATCTCTCTCTATTACAATCACTGAGATTAATTTCTTGGAATACAGATAGTACTAAAGCTTTAACTAAAAGATCTGGAGTCATCTGGGAAGAAGCAACTAAGAGAGGTATCCGTATGGAACAGTTAGTTATCTTAACTAAACCAGTAGAATTTTATCGCGCCTACCTACCTAATGGGAAAAGAGTATTTTTTGAAAGTATTCCTTTGACCCGTAGAGGCTATGTCGAAAGTTACTCATGGATGGATGACAAGAGTATTCTTAAAAAAAAGTTAGCGCAAGCTCATGTCCCAACACCCCATGGTAACAGTGTCTACACATGGAAACAGGCTCAAAAAATATGGAGCACAATCAATCATCCGGTTATCATAAAACCTCGACTTGGATCAAGAGGTCGACATACAACAACATACATCTACACAGAAGATGATCTTAAGCGTGCATATAAAGAAGCAAAAAAACTCTGTTTCTTTGTTATGGTTGAAGAACACTTGACTGGATCAGTCTTCCGTGGAACATGCGTCAACGGAAAGCTTGTTGGTGTTCTTGAAGGCTTACCGCCTAAAATTACCGGTAATGGAAAAGACAGTATTGAGACACTCATTGCTGTAAAAAATTCACAACTTGGAAGAAGCGTCGTCAAGCCAGTTATTATAACGGACGGACTTAAAACTTTTTTGAAGCGCACTGGTTACACTCTTGAGACAATAGTTCCTGAGAAAAAAACAATCGAACTCTCAGAGAAAATAGGAACTTCTTATGGCGGAGGAAGTAAGGAGCTTTTTCATACAACCCATCCAAAAATAAAAAACTCTGTTGAGCAAGCTGCCCAAGTTGTGGACGCTGGCGTTATCGGATTTGATTTCATTATTTCTGATCCAACAGATGACCCTGACACTCAAACCTGGGGTATTATTGAATGCAATTCCCTACCCTTTATTAACCTCCACCATGACCCAGTCGAGGGAGAACCTATCAACGTCGCTTCAGTCATTTGGGATAACGCAGTCTAAGAAAAATCATACAAAAAATCCCGCATATGCGGGATTTTTTGTATGGAGAGAGTATTATCTCTCTGACATTTCTCTTGAGACTTTATCAAGCATTCGTGATGCATGGTCTTTACCCCCAAGACCGAAGGCAAGGCCTCCAGCGATAGCGAGCATAAGAACTGCTCCTGTAAAGAGTGTTTGGAAAAGCGCAGCACCAATGCCGAGCTGTGAGAGTGCAATAATAAATGCAAATATCCAGATTGCGTATTTCGCAACTGTTGCAAACATTGTTGAATGGCTCCCAGCGTCAACTGATCGAGCACCAGCTGAAACAACACCAGACACAAGTCGTGAAAGGTACGCTGCTGCAATCAAAACGATACATGCAATAACTACTTTAGGAATAAAACCAACAACGATTCCTGTAAGAATAGTATTAAGGTCTCGGAGTCCAACGATATCAAGTGCAACAATAAGTCCAACGATGATGACAAACCATCTGACTACTGCACCGAGAAATGCGGCACCTGAGAAAGTAACACCTGCTTTCTTTGCCATATCATCCAGACCAACACTATCTAAGAGTCTATCTAGTTTAATAGCAACAAAAAGCTCTCTTACTGCTCTTCCGAGAAGTGATCCAAGGACCCACGCAAGAACAAAAATAAGAATTGCGACGATCAGATTCGGAACAAAGTTCGCAAATCCAAGCCACACATTTTGAAGCGATGATGTAAATACATCTGCCCAACTTTGATTCATATATTATTTTTTATTATTAATAAAACTCTATGCCGACGCACAAAGCTTCCTACATATAATTATATCTAATTTTAACCAACCAAGGGATGTACCCTGTGGAAAACCTGATTGTAGGATTTTATTAAGAGCTAAGACATCTTAGGGACTCGAGAGAGAATCCCTGTATCTACTACCTTAATATGAGAGAAATCGATGACATCACGGATAAGCTTGTCATACATATGCGCACGATACAGGAAATCCTGAGTATCAAAAAAGGCATACAAGAGCTCTTTCCCAATTTCAGTTTCCAAAGACGCGATAGTTGATTCAATTTTTTGTTTCTTTAAATTTTTACCAACAATCAGTAAATCAATCCTTGCGTCTTCATGATGCATGAAAAATCCCGAAGCAACAAGAAGATCAATTTTCCCTGTTTTTTTGAAACGAGATTGAAGTGTCGAAATAATTGTATCCCCCTTTGGTGCCACGATAGAATATAATTCATTCTTAAAAGAACATTTAGGATTGAGCATATAGACTGATGTCACTTTTTTTGCTCCCCGTGGAGTTTTTGTAATTCTATTCTGTTTTTTTACGACACTCGCATTAATGAGCCACACTAAATCCTTTTTGAGTGTTGCAATTCTAATTTTTGTCTTGGTCTTGAGTTCGTCAATTTCAAAAGCAGTATCCATGTGCATAAGAAAAAGTCGCATAAGTCGTATCTTTTGCTGACTGCCAAAAAGCTTTGCTAGATTATCCATAGGCTAAATATAGCAAGAAACAATAGATTTTGAAACAAGTACAGAGTTTATTTTTCCACCGTACAGAAAAATGACTTTTACCTTAGCCTTTATGAGACTCTTCGCTTTCAACTTGTTCAATTATTTCTTCTTCTCTTTTTTCTTCACGCCTCATGAAAGACACAAAACGCTTTACGTGCCTGAGGATATGGTGCCCAACCAAGTAGTGAGTAATAAAGCCAAGGAGTCCAAAAATAATTACAGCCCATAACACATAGACTATATTATCTTTAATAAAAGTAACGAACAAAGAAGGTTGCGTAATCGATACGAAGGAATCACTCATATTCCCCGACTTATCTACCGCTCGAATGATCACCTCTAATGTACTTTTTTTCTCAAGAGGGACTTGAAAAGGGCTTTCTGATTTTATGAATACAGGAGACACTGTGATTGATTGATTTTTATCAATAACACCAACTTCGTAGTAATCAACACCGGACAGATTATCTGTCGTAGAGAATGAAACAAACGCCCGAGAAGAAGATGCATCATCTTCAATTAAATAACTTACTTCAGGATCAAACAGTGCAGGAGGGAGTGTATCTATGCGAACAAGAAAATGCCCCGTGTTCCCCCAGACTCCACGTTTATTTGCTTTAATATGAAAATACCAAAGACCATCTTGAAGCCCTTCATATGATTTCACTGTGTCGATGGTATTGATGATGTTCGGCGGAATCGTATTAGGAATCGTATCTAAGACGTAACTAAAGCCTGAAGTAGAGCCGTCTGTATCCCAAGCAAATACTGGGGAATTATTATTATACCAAGTGGACTGAAAAGGGTGAGTGTCCGAGAATACAGTAACACCAATTGGAGTTTTAGCCGCAATATTATATGAAACTCGATCAAACTCACCGATTGCCTCACTCCCCAGTCCATCATTTAAAAGCACTTTTGAATTATTATTTATAGAAACAGTAGCAGTTCCAATACTTTTAGCCTGAAATGTAATCGTACCAATAAGTCCTGATTCTGTTGTAATTCCACCAGGAATCACACCTACGTACCTCACAACACCTCGAGTATTATCATAATTGGGTGGCTCAATCCAAACTCCAATAATAGAGGTACCTCCAGAAGGACGAACTACTACTAGCTTATTCTTATCAAAATTAATGGTCATATCAACGGCATTAATACTCTTTCCTTTTGTATTTATAAGAATAGGAACATCAAAAGTAGAACCTTCTACGAAAGTACCAGCTCTTGGTGAAAAAAATAAATTCACCTTAGGTACGAGGGTTGGAGCCTCAACAGTGACTGTATTTTGAGCAAAAGAGTACTGAGGAAGAAAAAATGATTGACCAAAAACCATGCAGAAGAGTGCACCGAGAAATACGAACAAGCGAATCTTGTTTGAGGTCATATATACTTTATCGTACCATATCTGTTAGACTAGAGATATATGCATGGAATGAAATTTATAGAAAAATACTTCTTTTTGGGTCTTATTATAGCTTCAGCATTTTTTGTACTTATAATCATGTTTCCTTTTTTAACAACTATCATCATGGGGCTCGCTCTCTCTATTGTCCTACGCCCTCTCTACGAAGGAATTAGAAAACGTACCCCTTATAAATCTAATACTTTAGCTGCATTCGCAACAGTCTTAATCTTTTTAATTGTCCTCTGTGGACCACTCCTACTTTTAGGGTCAGTTGTCTTCAACCAATTCCAAAATTTATATTCATCCTTAAACGGGGTCGACAGTGAAGCACTTCTCACTAATTTGAGTAACTCAATTAACGGACTTTTACCAACAGGATTTGGATTTAACGTCCAGCAAGAAATAGCCAATTTTATCGGGTCACTTTCAGCTAATGTTCAAGGGTTTTTCACCGCAACACTCACAACAATCTTTTCAGTTCTCTTGACTATTCTGGCACTTTTTTACTTTTTAAAAGATGGACACAATTGGAGGAAAATATTTATTGAAGTTAGTCCACTTGCAACAGAACACAGTCAAAAACTTTTTAGCACCATCGCTCGCGGAGTGAATGCAATCGTCAAAGGATATCTTCTTATTGGAGTTGCTCAAGGACTCCTTATGGGAATAGGACTCGCTATCTTTGGTGTTCCTCACGCAGCGCTCTGGGGAGTTGTTGCCGGTGTTGCATCACTCGTGCCGATGATTGGAACAGCCTTCGTATCTATTCCAGCTATCGCCTACCTTCTCCTGACTGGTTCGACCACTGGTGCAATCGGACTCTCTATTTGGGCAGTGGTGTTGGTTGGAACAATTGATAACTTGCTCAGTCCGCTCATCGTCGGAAGACAGACAGATCTCCCACCACTAATTGTGTTGTTCTCTGTTCTCGGCGGATTATCACTCATGGGTCCGGTCGGTATTCTTATCGGACCTCTGTCTGTCTCTGTCTTCAGAGCGCTGGTTGTTATTTACAGAGAAGATATTAAAGAATAGCCATTTATACATACTCAATTAATTTATATGAATCAACAAAGTGGTATCGTCAGTGTAAAAACCCTCGGAATAATTATCGGGATTCTAATAGTAGGTTTTGGTGCGGTTGTATTTGGAATGGACTATTTTTCTAAACCAATTCCGACACTATCTGAAATAAGTGAAGATTCAAATCCCCCCATTGTACCTATCATAGAAAATGAACAACTAGAACTAAAAACAAAAACGCAATCTCCTGACGTTTTAGAATGCACAAATTTTGATTGCCTCATAGCTGCCGCCAAAATATGCGCTCCCGCACGTGCAACTCTTGAAAGTACACTTTCATCCCCTCTCTCTATTGGATATATCTACACAGTAAAACCACGATATGAGATTAAAGGTATGTTCAGTGGAAAATGTCGTCTTTCTCTTACCATACTTGATCAGAAAGTAGGGCTCAACGAAAGTGCAGTGACGAAAGAAAATTATTTGAAATTTATAAACCTCATGAATGAAAAAGCAAACACGCAGGTATTTTCAGAAATCGATATTAAAAAAATGTTAGACGACGTTGATTCAGGTCAAGCATTACTAAATGCAAGGTACGGTGTCATACAGAGTAATGAATTCGCAAAAAGTACTATTGGAAGCATCATAAGCTGCAGTTTGCCACCAAACGAATTAGCACAGAAGATAAATGAAGTTAAAATAAGCAACACGATTAAAGTACTTAGTACTTATCCTGAGCCATCCGTGTACTGCAAAACAGAATATTGGCCAAACTATATTCCTTAAATCTAAAAAATACGAGCATACAAAAAGCGGGATGGTCTAGGCCATCCCGCTTTTTGTATTGAGAATTAAAATAGCGATGCTATTTAAGTTCTACTTTTCCTCCTGCATCTTCGATTGATTTTTTCAATGCTTCT
>CAZEPT010000012.1:14435-17145 GCA_964514225.1 uncultured Candidatus Saccharibacteria bacterium | reverse complement strand
TCTATTTTTCTAATTCATTTCATTCATAAGAAAAATATGTCAAAAGCTTTTCGTTGTAACTTTTGAAGTATGAAAAAGTTATCAAAAAGGTGTACTGAACCTGTAGGGTTCAAGTCCCTAAATCAAAAAATCCCTTTCGGGATTTTTTCTATTTTTTTTAAAAAATATTATTCTTCAGTTGACGCAACTTCTTCTGGACCACCAACAAGAGTTTCTTCAGGTTTTGCAGACTTCATTCTTCGGCGGACTTGTTTGACCGCTTTTTCTCGAACGTAGTAGAGTTTTGAACGTCGAGCACGAGATCGTCTGACGAGTTCTATCTTATCAATAAGAGGTGAAAAGAGAGTAAAAATACGCTCAACACCGACACCACTGGCAATCTTTCGGATAGTGAATGTTGCACCTGCTTCTGTCCCATGTTTTCGAGCAAGAACCATACCTTCAAATGCCTGGAGTCGAGTCTTTCCTTTATCTTCAATTTTTGACCATACGCGAAGCAAATCTCCAGAAGAAAACTGGATTTTTTTTCGCTCTTCTATGTTTACTGGTGTTTGTACCTTCATGTGAACAAATATAACACACAGACTCTTTTTTTGCAATAAGTATGAAAATGGGCTTGTATCCTTAGAGAGATGTGTCTCTTTCAAGGTTTTTGACTGCTTTTTCAAAGTCCTCAGGGTACGAAGCGGTAACGCTCACAGGAGTGCCCGAAGTATCATGAAAAGAGATTGCGCGAGCGTGGAGTGCTAAACGACTAAATCCGAGCGCCTGGTCTCTTTTTGGGGCGTACAGACTATCACACACAATAGGATGGTTCAATGACTTCATGTGAACACGGATCTGATGGGTCCGACCCGTCTTTGGTCGACATTCAACAAAACTAAATGTACTAGATTCTGTACTTCCCTTCCCATCTTCTGTGCCGATGCTCCCCATTACAGAGTATTCTGTAATGGCTTCGCGCATGAGCCCCCGTGCTCCACCACCGATTGTCCACTTCCTCACATCTCCCTTACTTCGTCCGATTGGAACGTCAATGATTCCTTTCTTTTCTTTAATAACTCCATAGACAAAGGTGTGGTATATTTTTTCAACCGTATGTTGTTGAAATTGATTTTTGAAATGAAGAAAATATTCTTTTGTTTTATCTATAAGCAAACATCCACTCGTTTCTTTGTCGATTCGGTGATCGATCCCTGGGCGGAGAACAAGCTTACCAGAAAGTTCCATAGGTTCACCAACAGAAGCGAGTTCTGGATAGTGCTCAAGTATCCAATCAGTGAGGGTATATACCTCAACTTTCCCATCGCCATGAACAGAAATCCCAGCGGGTTTGTTGATAATGAGGTATTCAGTTGTTTCTGTGAGAATAGGAATGATCATCGTAAGTTATTGAATTTTTTCTCCCAATTTATTTTCACAGTATTCTCGAACGAGCTCAAATTGTTTGTCAGTTTTTAAGTACTCCTGATTTTTATTATAAAAATCTTCGTGAATCGTATAGACATTATAAAAGTTTCTCAGTGTTTCAGTGATATCTCTTAAAGCTTCTCCACTCAAGTTTCTTTTTTGAGTATACGTATAATATGATTCGAGTTGAATTTTAATTTGCGCAATCATAGATGCAAGATACGGATGAGAATTAAGTGCATTCATCTTTTTATCTTTATATAAACGAGCAAGTTCAAGAACTGTCTTTTTATCACCCGCGAGTACGACACGGTGCATGGGTAATTTTCCTTTAAAATTACTTGTTTCTACATATTGAACTTCAGTTCTGTGCCCTTTTTTTACATCTGCATCCCAGATAGTATCCATCTTAGATAAGACATTAGAATAATCTTCAGAAAAAGTTACATCAACACCAAGACCCAAATAATTTCTATCGAGCTTTCCCTCTTCAGGATGAAATTCCACAATACAGTCAACGTGTCTTAAAAAGTCATCCGCTTCAGAAGAGTACGAGGCTTCCCCTTTTCCACCAAGCCACGCACCAGAAAGCTGCTCTACCATGATACCTTCAAACACATCAGAGATCTGTTTATTTTTTTCTAAGTACGATGAACTACCCTCACTCCATTTTGTTTTCAATTGCTCAACCTTATCTTTCTCTTTTTGGAGTGTTTCTATTGAATATCCAGGTAGACCTTCAAATTCATCAATTTTCGGTTGATGAATTTTTTTTCTTCTTTCAAAAGTATCGTGCAGATTCTTGAGCATTTCTTCTTGGTGCATTGACTCGAGGGAGATTTTTCCAAAATTTTCCATATATATATTATACGAAATAAAGGAATTTATGTAAAATAAGCATTTTAAGTCCCCACGCAAACCAAACAGTTGGATTTGACTTGATCCTTACAGGATCGGTACAGGTCTCCAGTCCTTTCTCCTTTTAGTCGACAGGACATACTCGACCTCTTCAAGTCCCTCAAAAAAGTGCGCAGGCACTTTAGGACTTGACTACTACATAGCCAGGTGAATTTCGATAGTTCGGCAGGCTCACCATAACGAAATTCCTTTCAAGTCCCTCACGCGAGCCAAGCAGTTGGCTCGCTATCGCGCACAAAAAGAAAAACCCTTTCGGGTTCCTTTTTGTGCGCGATGAGGGACTTGAACCCCCGACCTTTCCGGTGTAAACGGATTGCTCTACCAACTGAGCTAAGAGTGCATTATGTAATTTGTGCTCCCGACAGGAATCGAACCTATATCA
>CAZEPT010000012.1:0-14404 GCA_964514225.1 uncultured Candidatus Saccharibacteria bacterium | reverse complement strand
GCGTCCTTCTAAGCCGTTATTCGAGGTTCTATTCCTCGCGTGGGAACAAATTAAATAGACCTTTTCATGGGTCTTTTTAATTTGTGCCCGAGAGTAAAGCACCTGCGTGCTTTACGTCGAGGAATCGAAGAGCTTTTCCATGTTTTGAGGATTTTAATCCGACAAAACAGGAAAAGGTGTACTGTTCGTGTAACGAAAGATTCCTACTAGAAACTTAGTAACTCGTGAACCACAAATAACTGTACTGTTCCCGTAAGGATCGATACTCCCAATACATAATACAAAAAAACCCACACTTCTCGTGCGGGTTTTTTTGTATTTCTTTTTAAAACTAATTTTCCTTAACCTTTACTTTGAGATTAAACTCACTGTTATCAATAAGACTCACACAACCCGGATCAGGAATAGCTCCTACAGGTGCATTCGGGGAACCAACAAAATCGATAAATCCGTCGTTATCATTATCAAGACCGTCTGAACACTGATACGTTTGCTGTCCTTGCTGACAAGATGGATCGTTTGCTGGAAGGTAATTTAAAGTCAACACTGAAGAGTAACAGTTTCCACCAGCTATACCATCACAAGAGAGTTGAAACTGTGTACCAGAAGGATAACTTGAAACATCTTGGAATCCGGCGGTATTTGCAGGCGGATTATCAAGCCAAGTGTACGGAGCGTTTGAAGCAGCACCTTGGCAGGCAAGTGCATTCGAAGTTGACCATGAAATTCCAGGTGCGACATACCCTGGTGTACCAGGAGGACATACCCCTTGAGGATTCCAACTAAAGTTCAATACATTACATGCATTCCCCTCTGTAACAGTAGCTGTCGCAGTATCAGTTACATTACCGTCAGTACATGAAAGCGAATAGGTTGTAGCCGTACCAATAAAGGAGTATGTTCCATTATTGGGATTATTTGGTGGGAGTTCCGGTATCGTAGCGGCATTAATAGCCGTACCATTCCAGTTGGTTGTCGGATTAGGATTTGGACTTGTTACTGATGATGCAGTACAGGAAGTATAGGCTGGAGCACTCTGTGACTTCCACCAGAAGAGACGGACACCACCTGTCCCCGCAGGTACAAAGATATTCTGTGGCGCTCCTGGTGCACTTAGTACATCCAAAAGCGGATCACTTAACTCAGTTGCACGGAGTTGAATGTTACTATTTGCTGTATCAGTAACAGTCGCTGTTGCTGTATCAAATCCACCACCTTGTTTTTGACAGGTCAGTGTATATGTTTGAGATGGAGATGTTGTGAATGTCACGAAATCAGCTGGAGTTGTTTGGTTTGGGTTGTTCGGAGGGTTAACAGCAACCGGTCCAAGAGGAGTATATCCCACCCATGTACTTGTACCACTTGAAGTTGCTGCACATGAGGTGTATACAACATTTGGATCAGTCGTGTACCAGTAGAGATTAAATGTGCCTGGATTAGCAAGTGAGAGTGTATTTGGAAGAGCGGTTACTTGAGCTCCTGTGAGAGAGGCACTTGTTGCTGGCTTGAGTTCAAGACCACTACTTGCTGCTCCGATGATGACGTCAACAAAATTAATCCATCCTACTACAGTTGAACCCCACGCATCTCCAGTAATATTTACACCAGAGAGTATTGGACCGTAAGAAACAACAGGTGCGCCTCCAACATAACTATTTGAAGAAAAAGAGATCCACCCATCCCAAGATGGGTTATTAGAAACGAATCGAGCCCAACCCTCCATGTTGTTTCCAACCATTGAAGCATCACAAGTACCTACGGCACCAGCGGGACACCCAGCATCAAAATTAAGCCAACCGAGGTTGTTTGACCAAGCCATACCACTTATATCGCCTGTACCGAGATCGATTGTCACTTGGTACGTATTACCTGGAGTACACGGAACCATGTTCTCACATGACAAAGAGATCCAACCAATATTATCAGACCAAAGATACCCCATGAGTTTTTGAGATGCAGCTTGTGCATGTTCTGTTGTATTATTAAAATAAGAAACACCAAAACTTCCTAGGGCGGAAGTAAGGACAAACAGTGTAAAGATTAAAAATTTATGTTTCATAAGTTTAATTCTCTTGTACTACCCCTTGGGTACCACTATTTTCTGATAGTTTTTGACGTTCTTCGGGAGTTGATGGAGGTGGATTTTTAAAACGCTCATCCGCTTCGTATGTCGCTTGGAGTTCTTTGAGTTTTTCAGGTTCGATTTCAGCAACCGTAAAAAATCCTTCATCTTTGAGTTGGTCAACGAGCTTGCCATACTCTTCTTCAGTCAGCGGTTTTTTAACATAAGGAACTTCTTTCTTGAAACGCCCCATATCAAAGAGAGTAAAAATAGCAGTGAGGACGATCAAAAGGATAACTAAAAACAAAACTATGAAAATTGGCTTCTTGAAGAAACTTCTTTGTGGAACTTTCGGCATAGTCGTCATCCCAGGACGGACAAGAATAGAATCTCGCACGAACATCTCTTTTGGATCTGCTCCTGTATTTGCAGATTTTGGAGTGTTGAGCACTTGATCTGCTTTTTGTGATAAATTATTTTCCATAGTCGCTATTTTAACTATTAATTTTGAACGTACGAATACATCTGATACATATTATTAAAAACCATTGGCGCACCACCTGAACAGTCTCCAATTTGAGTTACTATCCCTTGTTTGGTTTCAAACCATTGCACACCATAACCACCTGGATAGTTATTATCCAATCTCGTATCTAAAGGAGAAACATTCCCTTGATGAAAACCATCCATAATCGGGTGCTCTAGGTATGGATCCAAGAAAACAGCAGTTCCAAAGTAAAAGTCATCTTCATTCTCCATATAGATAGGTCTTGAATCTCCTCCAAGATTAGACACGAGAGTATTCGTATTAACATTACCCCCAATACAGAAATTACCATTAAGAAGAAGATACCCCCATCCGTGGCTAGGCATTAATCTTATAGATCCAACACTCGTTCCGGGAGCTGTACGATTCGTATCACACGTAAACTCAGCAGTTGAAGCATTACTGAGTTGCGGATATTGAGCCGGATCAATATCCTTACAAGAAGTATAATTTCGTCCGATTCGGTTGATATACATATTAGCTCCTCCGGCACCACCTGAACTGTTTGAACAATCACGATATGTTCTGTAACAGTAATTACCATGACCTAAGTTAGTTGTTCCTGCGATATCGATATTTGGAAGCGCACCGACAGTGTTTGTGTAGCTTGTGGCTCGATATTCATTAGCAACAGTACGGAGGACACCAAACGTATTTGAAGCAAAGGGATTTTTTTCAGTCAAAATAAGTCTTTCTGCATCAAGACGACCAAAGCGTCCTTGAGCAAAGTCACTGAGAAAATCACTCCAAACTCCGACAATATTTTTATTAGTCAAAATAGTGGTGATGTTTTGTTGTTTCCCTGTAGTTAAACGAAGTGCATCGTGTGCTTCTCCCGCAACAGCTGATACAACTTGAGACAGATCTGCCATCAATGTTCCTTCAGCAATAATCGGGCCGAGTGACAGGAGTCCTTCTGTTGCAAAACCGAAACCGTTTACTGCGGTACCAGCATCATGGCAAACAGAAAATGTTGTATTGAGAAGTCCTACGCCACCGCAGTTTTTTGATTGAGGAACTTTTCCAAAGTCGATAATATCTGCGACGTCACCAGATGCCGGTGTTGGTCCGGGTGGAGCTGAGAATACGTAGCTTGAAAAACCGACAAGTCCAAATACAACGAGGACAACTTTTGCTATATCATTTTTTTTAAAGAGTATTTTTTTCATAGTATAGATAAATTAAAATGATTAACAATTAGAGACAATAATAATTTCTCCCGCTTGACCAATTTTCATTAAGTAGTGGTTGTTATTCGCATTCAAAGAATAATGCTTTGAATCAGTATTATCAAACAGTACACGATAGACTCCAGCACTCGGACTGATTGTCATAGAACTTCCTGGGGTAAAGACAACTGTTCCCGCTCGAGCTTCACCATCTGGTCCAGCTAGGTTTATGGCAGTGTATTGTTCTGGATTAGCAAAAAAATAATGTGTTCCACTAGCGGCTACTGCATTCATTTCTGCCCCACTACACGTAAGTCCGCCGAAGTTTTGAGCACCTGGAACCTTCTGAGCTTTAAGCCACGCAACACCTGCTAGTCCGTATGCTCCATTGAGCCCCTCGGGTAGTGTTGGATTCGGTGGATTTGGTGCAGTACAAGTACCATTGAACGCCTTACAGACATTATTTCGGTAGGAACCAATTTTTTGAAGGTATGATCCGAGCGGACATTCATCAGTATTTCTGATAATACATGTTCCACCATTTCCGATATCAGTCTCACCTGCAACATCCAAGTTTGTTGGTGGAACCATTTCATAAACATATGAGTTATTGAAAACACAATACCTATGAGTTCCATTATAACTTCCAATACCATTATATGTTTGACTCAAATTACAGTTATCGAGAGTGTCTGGTGCAGTTGGAGCGTTAAGAAAGAAATCAGGATCATTTGTTGATGGATGATTTACATCTGGAGTCCCAAAAAGAAATCCCATAAACCGTCTTGTATAACTTGCTGGTTTAGTATAGGTCACACCACCTGACATATAGGTCATCTGGTGAAGTTGATCACCACCTGCAATCAAGAGGTTATTGAAATAGCCATTTTTGATACGAGTATTCGCCCAATTAGCATCTTTTTCACTCCAAACACCAAGTCGAGATGTGTTCGTTCCACCAAGATTAGAAAGAACAATATTTGCAAGGGGTGCACTTGTGCCAGCTAAGAGTTGTAACGGTGTCCGAGAATTACCAACTGTTCCAGCTATTTGAGCAAGACTCCCAGATATGAATCCAAATGTCGGAACATGTCCGAGGCTTAAAAATCCTTCTGTAAAAAGCCCAGTGCTGAGTGGAACTGACTTCATAAGGCTGAGTGATACGGCAGGGTCAGGAGTCAGGGCGTTGACGTCATTAATAATCCCAACACCACCTTTAATTTGAGAAGTAGAGCCCGCGTTGATCGGAGCAGGAACGTTTGGACCAGTTGGTGCTTGCCAGATATTTGCAAATGCAAATTGAGTGAATCCTACCAAAGCAAATGCAATAAGAAGAGTGGTTGTAAATACGCGTGTTTTAAAAAATGTTTTTTTCATATGATATGTATTAGCAACTCTTAACGTCAACAATAGTATTACCCCAGTCAATTTTTACTTTGTAGAGTGGATAGTGATACGGCGGGTTCAATTGGTTTTTTATAAAATACCAACCAGGAACAACCGCACCTTTACGAACATAGTTGCCAAAAATTGTATTATAACCATAGTGTCCATTAGCGACAATTGTATCACCCTTTTGAGGAATTTTATCATTAGAACTCACGTATTCAATATATGGTATTTCATTAAAAAGGTACCCTGGATCATTCGCCCAGTTAAGTTGGGCTTGTGTCGGTGGGTAACTATTAGGAGTAACACCGAATGGTGGTGTATCGATAAACGTAATCCAATCAGATTTATCCTGATCAATCAATCCCCCGGGAAGTGGCGCATTAAAATTACACCCCTTACCAAGATAAGGACCCTTTAAATGGGCTGTTACGTATTTATTATTCCCAATAGCTGGTGGGGGTAGAACATTGAATTCATTCATATCAACTGGATCGTATGTTGAAGCATTACCAGCGTTGCCATCAGTGTGACATCCTGGATCAAAAGAGTCTATTGCACTGTCTCCATCGTTATCCAAACCATCACTACAAACGAATGTTGGTGGAGTTGATTTACACTCAGCTGTCACGTTATTAGCATGATTATTGATATACGGAGCATAGTTCGGATTTTGTTTAAAGTCAGGCTTTACATCAATGGCTACTGGGTTTGGTGATGGATTAAATGAGCGACAAATTGCTTCTTTCTGTCCATCATATTTTGATAAGAAAAAACCATCAGGGCAGATGCCCCCGATAGTAGGATTTTGGAGATAACAGTAGTCTCCATAGCCGAGGTTTGAGAATTTTGTTGCTAACTCAGCTGGAGTTGCTGGATTTGAGACCAAAATACTACCTTGTAAAACTGATGCTTTAGCAGTATTGATAGCATCAGGGCCAGAAACAAAGTTACCAATATAGTTATTAGCTGTTCCAGCTTGAACTGCAGTAGTTAAAGGAGTATTCACGAGTCCTCCAACAAACGCTTTATCCACGTAGACTTGCCCCATACGAAGTGACGCAAAATCACCTACTTTTTCAAGACCAAAACGGTTGGTGGTTATTCCAGAAGCAGTAACATAATCTGGACTACCAATAGGAGTTAAATCTTGTTTATTATCTCTTAATAGTATGTTAACCATATCATTCGCTGGATCATTAGCAGGAAGACCGGTCTGTGTTCCTCCTTCAAGAAACAGGACATTACAAGGACTAGGTATGTTTGGGGGAGTCTCACAGAGATTCCCGGCAAGACCTGATCGATCAGCTTTGACAAAACCGGGGACAAGAACTACATTACCCCCTGCAGTATCAGGCCGAGTTTTTGCACTAATATTTCCAGTCAATTTCTTCATTCCTACAACGTACGTCGCTTCATGAAATGTATACCCGGCATTAGGATAAAAAGGAACAACGACACCTTGAGTAAACCCCCCTGACACAAGGGCTAAAAATGGAGAGAATGCTGCACTTAAAACAGGGCCACCTCCACCTTGGTTCGCACCAGCAGAATAAGTTGGATCAGGTGAGCCGACTGATAACATTACATCTGGTAAAACTGCATAATTTTTATGTTGTGGGTCCATCAAGACATGAAGGGGTTGATAGTCCTCTATAGTGCTAACACCTGGGAGGTTTGGTTCACCGACCCCAGGTTCTTGCCATGCTGCGAGCGCAATAAATGTTCCTGTGCACAATGTAAAGAATAAAATAGTACCGACTGATTTTAAAAATGCGTGAGTATATTTTTTCATAGTATGATTCATAGTGATAAAACAATTATATGTCCTTTTGTTTAGGGGCGCAATAGAACAAAAAAGTTATCCACACACTGTGGATTGACAGCCTCGAAAACTTGCAGTCGTGTGCTATAATCATGTTGAACTTATTTTAAATTTTTCCAACAACTCTAAACCTTTAAAACAATGAATAATGAAAAAATTACTCTTCCTCATTCTGATACTCTTTGGTGGTATTGGAATTCAAACAGCTCGTGCCCAGTGCGCACAACCGTACGAAATGTCTCGTATCCCCGATTACAAGGCGTTTTTTAACGCTGATGTGGACCTTACCTTTTCAAATTACATGACTACAGCAACAATCAAAAAGGAGCTCGTGCTTCCCAACGGTGACCTTGTTATAGCAGGTTATTTTGACAAGATCTGCCAGTATGATGGTACCAATGCCGGTATTCTTCAAACATTAACAGGCTTACATGGCTTGGCTAAAAGAGATGCAATTACTGGTATCTGGACTGCTCTCCCTACTGCTGGAACAGACTATCCTTACCAAATTTGGTATCTGAACGGGACACTCTACAGCTCTATGGATCAATATGGAGTTCGAAAATTTGATACGGGGACCAATACATGGTCACCTATCCTATTTCCATACATTGTAACAAACATCATTTCAGCGGGTACGCCCTTTGAATACTATGTTTCGTTCCATGCTCCATACGCTCAAATGGTTGGAGATTATATCGGCTTACGCCGATGGAATACCCAAACAGGCGACATGACAGTTGTGACAGGATCAACACTGCCTGATGCCACGAGTGGATTTACAATCAATGAAAATCAGACCAGTGACACGCTATCAGTGATTTTCCATGATTTATTTACCTCTCCGATGACATTAATCAAGGGTCAGACAAGTTTGATTGGGTTTGATATACCGTCAATCGGTATTGAAAGCCCTCACGCTGGATATTCTCCTGGATTAACCTTTGGTTGGACTAATGACGTTATCGTTTTACCTAATAATAACATTTATGCTGTTGTTACAAGATCGATGCCCGACATAACGGCTTTGATGAAATGGAATTATTCTACGCAAAAATGGGATTCAATAAAAACACTCGCCGGTTTCGCTCTGCGTAATGATTATTTTTGGTATGACACTGTAACAACCAATCTTACTACTGGTATGGGTCATATGGTAAACATTACTACTGCGAATAGTACAACAATCGACTATTTGCAAGGATTTTACGAGCCAAGATTCCGTCAAGGTAACAATTTATACGGTCCAGGTGCTCTACTTCAAGATATCACCGCACCTACTGCACCCAATACAACGACTCCTTCGGGAATAGTGAGTATTATTGGTGAACAGTATGTACTCTTCACAGGAGACAACGCACACGACGGCGATCTTGCCACAATGTACGACTGCTGTGGAAATGTACTCCATACACTCCCCATCAATGGAACTAATTGCGCAAACTTTGAGTTTAATCATCTTGTACCACTCGGTACGAATGTTTACTACTTCTCATTAACTGATCCGTCAGGTAATGAAAGTACAAAAACTCAAATAACCGTAGTTGCCAGTTGGTCAACAGGTATATCTGATATTGATAAAGATTTTGCGACAGTTTCGACTCTCGGCAAAACAATCTTCATCAAAGGTGATGTGTCCAAAATTGAGGTCTATGACCTTAATGCAAAAGTAATTTTTTCATCACGTGTAAATTCAAATGAATTTACACAATCCTTAGACAATATTGCTTCTGGTATGTACATACTGAAAGCTACAAACTCCAAAGGAGAAATCATGACAAAAAAATTGCTTCTCAATTAACGAAACAATTATTTTATAACATTAAGGCCCAACATGCGTTGGGTCTTTTTTTATATTGAGTGAACTTTGATTTTAGAAAAATTAAACTGGTTGGAATTCGAGGTGACTAAAGATGTACTCAACAGTATCGTTGAGTAACTTAGGGTCAAAAATAGTGTTAACTGTTTCATCGTAAATTGGTTTTTCAATTACGAAGTAATCCTCTCTCACATAAAAATGATAAACAGTAGATGTATAACTAGTGGCTGGCTTTCCTGAAAGTGCTTTCGGTTGATTCCAAACCTTCTTATATATTTGTGCTTGTGGGGTAATATTACCAATACTTATTTTTTCCTGACCAACATAGGTTGTGTTGTCATCTTCGAAACCAAATTTCTCCATTTCAAGATAGTCTGCTTTCTTGAAAATTCTAATTGTAATAAACCCGACGGGAGAATCACCTGGACACAAAGCTGCTTGGTCTTTATCGTCTATAGTAATTGAGTTAAATTGAGTTTGGCTTGTCCCAACAACATACCCCCAACCATATCCACTAAAACCATCCCCTCCAGTAACTAAGACTTTTGATCCTTTTGGTATTACTTCCCCAGAAGTACAATCAACTGAATCTTCATTAGTAACTAATGTACTTGGAAAATGTAATTTAAAATACCCAAAACTTCCCTCACTAGGTGGACGAATAGTAATGATATCTGTTGCCGGGATATATTTCTCTAAGGGAGTATCTCTTTGGGTATCAGGCTGATTATTTGAAAAATTTATAGGAATGTAATTCCTTGCAAACAAAATACCTATCATTACTACAAGGATGATTATAAAAATAATTCTTTTTTGTGTGCTCATATAAAAATAGTATAAAACGTACGCATTAATAAATAAAGAACCACTTATAGATAAGTGGTTCTTTCACATTAAAAAAACTAACTTCCAATACGCATGTAGTTGTAATAATTTACCTGCCCGGATACCATGGCAGTTAAAAATGTAGCCCAACTATAAGACTTAAGTCCGGGATTCCCATACGGGTCATAATAATAAACAGTCCCAATTCCATTGGCGGATTCATTTAGCCCAACAATAAGCACAAAGTGACCAACATTGCCGGCACCAGTAGAAGTCGTGGGTATCTTAGAATTTGTATTGTATTGAATCCTAGCAACTATAGATCTATTCATTGATAAGTAAGATTTGATTTCACTGATTGTTGTTGTACGTCCGGCAGCAGTAATCGGTTGTGCCCTATTGTAAGGTTGTGTATAAAAAATATTGTTCTTCAAATAATAGTAAGCGCTCGGATTATTTGGTCCGATTACTGCACCATATTGATTTACTCCCATCCCCGAACAAAATACAGTAAAAGTATTTGTGTTCACGGCAATCGGATTAGCATATAAATGTGCAGCCATCAGACAGCTCGCAGCAAGGCAACCATTGTATCTGTAAGTGTTACTAGGACCATTAGTCAACTGACTATAGTAAATAAATGTACCTTGTGGAATCATATAATACCATCCTCTTGTTTTCGAATGATCAGGAGGTGTAGTTGGGGCAGACGGAACAACAGATGGTTCTCCTATTTGTTTTTTACAACTTTGAGTTGTTATAAAAACAGTGAGCATGGCGCAAAAGAGTAGCGCAAAAGAAAGTTTGTTTACTTGTTTCATTGTTAAATTTTTAAAGAGTGAGAAAAGTTTGTGAAAAATGAGAAGATAAAAAGTTTATTTATGTTAATTATATTTTTCGTATTTTAAGTCGTCAATAATGAAGTAGATGAGTTATTCACAGAAATATTCTTAAAATTAAACTATGGTCATACGCGTTTTTGAACCCTAAATACGACATTGACCTCTTCTTCCAAAATAATTACTTTTATGCTATATTATGACTATTAAAAGGTCGAACGCTTGTTTTCAGGTGTTCGGTTTTTTTAATAAAAACAGGTCTTATCTTCAGATAATGCTTGGACAATTTAATAGACACCTTACTGTGATTTTGCGAAGCAAGACCAGTAAGTAACAAAAGAATATATGTTAGATATAAAATCAATGCACAGTGCTCTGCAGGCGCTCGAAGAAGAAAGAAAAATTCCTGCAGATAAAATTATCGAAGCAATCGAGCAAGCGCTCGCTGCTGCGTACAAGAAAGATTTCGGAAAGAAAGGACAGATCATCAGATGCAACCTCGACCAAGAAACTGGCGACGCACAATTTTACCAAGTCAAAATAGTTGTCGACGAATCAACGGTTCGCATTCCGAAAGAAGGCGAAGTGATCGATGAAGAGGCAGAAGAAAATATTCCAGAAGAGGGTGACCTCCGACCGCTCTTTAATGAAGAGCATCACATCATGCTCGACACTGCAAAAATTATTAAAGGTGGAGCAGAACTCGAAGATGAAATAACATTCCCACTCGATACCCATGACGACTTCGGTCGTGTTGCGGCACAAACTGCAAAACAAGTTATCGTGCAAAAAATTAGAGAAGCAGAAAAAGCATCGATCATCGACGAGTACGGAGGTCGTGCCGGTGAAGTTGTTCTCGGTACAATTCAAAAATACGAACGAGGTATGGTCTATGTCGACATCGGTCGAGCAGTTGGTATCATTCCACCTGACGAACAAATTCCAGGAGAAAGATACAACCGTGGAACACGTTTGAAAGTATTTCTCTACCATGTTGACGACTCACCACGAGGCGTCACACTCAAACTCTCTCGCACACATCCAAAACTCATTGAATCACTTTTTGCTTCTGAGTCCCCTGAAGTTGCATCAGGAGTAGTTGAGATCAAAGCAATCGCCCGCGAAGCTGGATCACGAACCAAGATGGCAGTCCATGCTGAAGACGAACATATTGATCCAGTTGGCTCATGTGTCGGACAAAAAGGAATCCGTGTGACGACCGTCATGTCAGAAATCGGACAAGAAAAAATCGATATTATTCCATGGGCGCTCGATCCTCAAGAATACATCGCAAACTCTCTCTCACCAGCTCGCGTCATCGATATCCAAATCGACGACGTCGAACACAAAGCATTTGTTGAAGTGCTCGATGAACACCTCTCACTCGCTATCGGTAAGGGCGGACAAAACGTCCGACTTGCTGCAAAACTCACCGGTTGGAAAATTGAAATCAAAGGAATCAAGGGAGAGGAAGTAGTCGAAACAGACGGTGAAACAGTTGAGACACACCAAGAGGGTGAAACACATGACGCAGAAGACTTCGAGCTTGAAAAGCAGGACGAAGTTCATGAAACACCAACCGACACAGTACCCGAGGGGCTAGAAGGGGTAGAGGGAGAGAAAGAAGTTTAATTATAAACCTTAAGATATATACTCTATGGCTAATATAAATCACAAACCATCAAAGTACATGCTCAACCTCTTGCATGTCCTCCCACCTTTCGTAGACGGTGAAACAGATGTCTTAAACGTCATCGTTGAAGTGTCAGCCGGATCAATCAACAAGTACGAACTCATCACTGAGAGTGGACAGCTCAAGCTTGACCGTGTTGGATACTCATCAATGACCTATCCATTTACCTACGGTGCGATTCCACAAACATGGGACTTGGACAACGACCCGCTCGATATTGAAATCGTGAACATCACCGAAGCGCTCGTCCCGGGATCACTCGTTGAAGTACGTATCATCGGTGGAATGAAATTCATCGACGGTGGCGAAGTAGACGACAAGATTATTGGAGTCATTGCATCTGACAAACGCTCAGATCACATCCAATCAGTAGCGGATCTCGGTGAATACTTTTTGAAAGAAACGAAGTACTACTGGGAAAACTATAAAGCACTCAAGAAGCCGGGTACCGGAGTCGTCGGAGAATTTGTTTCTAAAGATGAGGCGATCAACATCGTCAAAGAATCTACGGAACGATACACGACAGACTACGCACCAAAACTCGAGGCGTAAAATAGAAAAAGAAAAATCTAAAACAGTCGGACACAATGTGTGTCCGACTGTTTTAGATTACAATAGAAAAGCCACCTCACGTGAGATGGCTTTAAAAAATTAAAAAGATACACTAATCATTACCGCACAGATCTGAACTTCTCTTTTTTCTTTCGGAAGAAGTAATTACTTCTTTTTTTACTTTTGGCAATAATTCAGTATCTGCATCATGTGCAAAATAGACAGCCGAACATCGTTCGTAATCAGCACCATACAGATCAGGTAATGAAACAACTCCATGAGTACATGCTTTCACTCCCCCGCCTTTTACTTTAGGAATTCGTGCGGTTGGTGTCTCTTCATAGTACTGTTCTCCACCTGTCAGGATTTCAAGTTTTTTGCCGGCAAAAACCAACATCGAACCAGTACTCTGTTTGTAGAGATTCGTGCGATCTTCACCGAGAAACAATCCTTGATGAGATTCGTACACGGCGGCAGTTAGCACAGACTGATCTTCATGAGCTTCGGCAATTTCTTTATGTTCGGTAACATGATCATATTGCAATAAACGAAGGACACTTTGCATAACAGACTCCGGTGAGGAAATACGTTCAGCAATGTTTACCCCTGGAACAACCTGATCGAGAGCATGGGCAAACTGTATCAGACGTTCGTGTGTCTGACTGCTGATTTGATTACAATAATTAATCAACCTCTGATACTTTTTTGGGAACACTTTTCTAAAAATAAGAAGGTTACGCAAAAAACGATGGGCATGTAAAAAATGTTTACTCTCTTCGTCTATGCGACGAAGATACCCTGTATCAGGCTTACCAATAAGACCAAGGTCAAACGTCCACTTATTCTTAAACTCATCTGGTTCACGAGTTAATTCTACAAAATCCTGTAATGCATCAGCTGCATAGTTTTGAAAATTCTCAGAATTAACCTCAATAGTAGTGTAGCCATTTTGTAAAAATTCTTTGACTTTATTTAAGTCCGATGAAAGATAGTACTGTGTGCTCATAAGTTTGTATTTTTTTAGTAATGAAATATATTTTCCTCACTATACATGATAAGTACTATATTGTCAAAAACTTTGAAAAACCTCAAAAAAAGTGTACAGTGTCTACATGAAACTACAAAATATCACTGTAAACAAAAAAGAAAAATCAATGGTCGAAATCGAGGGAGAAATCTCGGCTGAAGTATTTGAATCATACCGCGAGTCTGCACTCCGTGAGCTTGGACATGGTATTGAGATCGACGGCTTCAGAAAAGGATCAGCTCCTCAAGCGCTCATTGAAAAGCAAATTCCTGAAATGCACATCTTAGAAGAGATGGCACAACGTGCAATCCAAACTATCTACCCAACAATACTTGAAGAACACGATATCCAAGCGATCGGCGCCCCAGCGGTCAAGATCAAAAAGATTGCCAAAGGAAGTCCGCTTGTCTTTAGTTTAGAGACTGCAGTCATTCCTGAGTTCAAGCTTCCTGACTATGTAAAAATTGCCGGTACTATTAAAAAAGAAGCTGGGGAAGAAGTAAGCGAAAAAGAAATAGAAGATACACTCTTGGAAATCAGAAAGATGCACGGTCATAAAGAAGCTCATGGAGACCAACCTCACGAACATACTGATGAGGAGTTCCCTATCCCAGATTTGACTGATGAATTTGTGGCTAAGCTCGGTGACTTCAAAAC
>CAZEPT010000011.1:0-17589 GCA_964514225.1 uncultured Candidatus Saccharibacteria bacterium | reverse complement strand
AAGTGTACATCTTGAAGAAGGAAGAAGGTGGACGTCACACTCCATTTATGAATGGCTACAAACCACAATTCTACATCCGTACAACAGACGTTACTGGTGAAGTTACTCTTCCAGAAGGGAAAGAAATGGTTATGCCAGGAGATACAGTTACTTTCAAAGTAAAACTTGTTACTCCAATTGCGCTAGAAGACAAGCAAAGTTTTGCTATCCGTGAAGGTGGAAAGACAGTCGGTGCAGGTGTCGTTACAAAAATTGTTGCCTAGTCGCAAATTCGTTTAGTCGCAATATTCAAAAAACTCATGGCTACAAAGAAAACAAACAAAGAGGGTGATGTGCGACTTCGCATCCGTGTACGGGCGTATGAGAACAAGATTCTTGATGCGTCAGTTAAGCAGATTATGGAAACAGCACGACGGCATGACGCCGTAGTGCTCGGACCTGTACCGATGCCGACAGAAATCAAAAAGTACACTGTGAATCGTTCATCATTCATTTACAAGAATTCTCGAGAACAATTCGAGATTAGAGTTCACAAGCGTGTTATCGATATTTTGAATCCAAATCAAAAGACTATTGAAGCGCTCACCAACCTCTCACTCCCAACAGGAGTCGACGTTGATGTGAAAATGCTCTAAAGAACACTTCTGTTCTTTAGAGCATCGGGAACTCTTCTTAATTTATAAGAAGAAGAAAACCTATTATGAAATATATACTCGGTACGAAAGAAGGTATGTCTCAGTTCTTCACGCAAGATGGGAAAGCAATACCGGTTACTGTAATATCCGCTGGTCCAGTTACAGTTACGCAAGTTAAAACAACAGACGCTGACGGATACTCCGCAGTTCAAGTTGGTTATGGTGCTCAGCAAAAAGGGAGAATCGGCAAGGCGCGCCTCGGTCAAATGAAAGACATGGGTCCGTTTCGCCACTTGAAAGAATTCCGCTTCAAAGGTTTTGAAATGGATAAAGCAATCGGAGACGTGCTCTCTGTAGATCAATTTGCTACAGATGACAAGCTCTTTATTTCAGGTATCTCAAAATCAAAAGGATTCCAAGGTGTAGTCAAACGACACGGGTTCCACGGAGGTCCACGTTCTCATGGTCAGAAACACTCTGAGCGTGAACCAGGATCTATCGGTGGAGGTCTAAGAAATCGTGTTCCGAAAGGAATGCGCATGGCGGGACGAACTGGTGGAGATACAATTACACTCAAGAACGTAAAAGTTGTTGCGGTCGACACAGAAAATAATACTATTTTGGTAAAAGGTGCTGTTCCAGGACGAAAGGGAACACTCCTTGCACTTAAAGCATAATCTTATGACACATACAGTCTATACTACAGATGGAAAACAAAAAGGAACCATCGATCTTCCAGATACGATTTTTGCACAAAAGTGGAACGCCGATCTAGTTCACCAAGTCGCAACAAGTATCATGTCTAATGCGCGAGCAGCAACTGCTCACACAAAGGATCGTGGAGAAGTTTCTGGAGGTGGTAAAAAACCTTGGAAACAAAAAGGAACCGGACGTGCTCGTCATGGATCATCTCGCTCACCTATCTGGGTTGGTGGAGGTGTCGCTCATGGACCACGAAACGACAAGAGCTATACAAAGAAAATCAACGCAAAAATGAAAGTGAAGGCACTCTTTACTGTGCTCTCTGAGAAGCTTCGAAAAGGAGAAATCCTCTTCGTTGAAACACTGGGAACAACAAAGACAAAAGATGCTGCACAAGCGTTTCTCAATCTTTCAAAAGTGGAGGGATTCTCTCGACTTAAAGGAAAGAAAAAGACAGCACTCTGCACACTTCCTGAAAAAGATGAAACAACAACAAAAAGTATCCGGAATCTTCCACAGCTTTCATTTGAACAGCTCAAAGATCTCAACTTGGTCGATGTATTAAATCACAAATATCTTGTAATGATCGCTCCAGAAAAGTCAGTAGAACTCCTTGAGAAGAAATTACAAAAATAATATATGGCAAGTAAAGAAAAAACATCTGCAAAGCCAGAATACATCTATCAGTACGGATGGGTCATCAAAAATCCAAAAATTACTGAAAAAGCAACAAAGCTTGCTGAAGCAAATGTGTATACATTTGAAGTTCACAAGCAAGCGAACAAGATAGAGATCGCGGCGGCAATCAGAAACATTTACGGAGTTACTCCTGTAAAGATCCGCACAGTCAATATCCGTTCAGTTGCGACAGTCAAAAGAAATATTAAAGGTCGTACAAGATCAATGAGAAAGGCATACGTATACTTGAAAAAAGGTGATACGATTACGCTTATCTAATACATACTCATGAAAACATATAATCCAACATCACCATCTCGTAGAAATCTTAAAACGATTAACTATCGCGAGATCCTGACAACTGATACACCTGAAAAAAGCTTGACGTATGGACGATTCCGATCAGTCGGACGAAACAACCAAGGACGTATTACTACTCGTCACAAAGGGGGTGGAAACAAAAGACTGTATCGAGATATTTCATTTTTGTACGACAAGAAAGAAATTGAAGGAAAGTACACAACTGTTGAGTACGATCCGAACCGAAGTGCATTTATCTCACTCGCTGTCTTTAAAGACGGAGAAAAGAGATATATGCTCGCACCAAAGAGTGTTAAGGCTGGTGATACATTTATCATTTCAGCTGATGCACCGCTTAAGAAAGGTAATGCATTACCACTTCGTTTGATCCCTGTTGGTACATTCGTGTACAACGTCGAGATTAAGCCAGGTTCTGGTGCAAAGCTTGTAAGAAGTGCAGGAAACTACGCTCAAGTGGTTGCAAATGACAACGGATACACACTTCTTAAGATGCCGTCATCTGAAGTTCGAAAAGTGGTAGAACACTGTTTCGCAACAATCGGTGAAGTATCTAACGAAGAGAACAAACTCAAAAACTATGGTAAAGCTGGACGATCCCGATGGAAGGGAATCCGACCAACTGTACGTGGTTCTGCGATGAACCCAGTCGATCACCCATATGGAGGTGGAGAAGGGGCGCAAGGCCGTGGTACGAGAAGACCAAAAACTAAATGGGGTAAAGTTACTGGTGGACGAAAGACCAGAACTCCAAAGAAATACTCAAACAACTTCATCGTTTCAAGACGAATCGTCAAGAAAAAGAAGAAGTAAGAACGAGTATCGAAATAACTCTAGACAAAAAAGCGCGGTATCCAAGAGGTACCGCGCTTTTTTGTAGTATCTCGAACAAAAGCGCAAAAACGACTTCCATATTTTCGCGCTCTTATGATACACTTAAGGTATGGATTATAAAAAAGATTTAGATAATTTGATTTTAACCTTGCTTCGGGAAGGAGGATCAGATCTTCACTTAGGTGTCGGACGTCATCCGGCTGTTCGTGTTACTCGATCACTCATCTTGCTCCGTGCTGAGCCAGTACTGACGCATGATACGATGGTTGGCTATTTGAAAGTCATGCTCGGTGATGAAAAAGTAAAACAATTTCTTGAAGATCAAGAAGTTGATTTCTCTTACACGTATGAAAAAGACGGCAAGCAGACACGACTCCGCGGTAACGCTTTCATTCAAAAAGGCGAGCTCGTCTTGGCACTTCGTGCTGTACCGAAAGTGAGCTCGTTTGAAGAGCTCCATCTTCCGGCGGTGCTTGAAACTATTTCAAAAAAGAAACAAGGATTTTTCCTTGTCGTCGGACCAGTTGGGCAAGGGAAGTCAACAACCTTGGCGGCAATTATCGACAAGATCAATACTGACCGTGCAGAACATATTATCACCATCGAAGATCCAATCGAGCACATCTTTGAAGAGAAGCAGTCTATCATTAACCAGAGAGAAATTGGGATTGATAGTAAGAGTTTTGCTGGGGCGCTGAGTTCAGTATTCCGAGAAGATGCAAATGTCATCATGCTTGGTGAAATGCGCAATCCTGAGACAATTCAAATTGCGGTTACAGCAGCGGAAACAGGGCACCTAGTCCTCTCAACACTCCACACGAACAACGCTCCTCAAACAATCGACCGTATTATTGATTCATTCCCGCCTGGACAGCAAGATCAAATCCGCATCCAACTATCAAACTCACTCATTGGTATTTTCTCACAGCGTCTCGTTCCTCGAATTGCCGGTGGTCTCGTGCCTGCGTATGAACTCCTCTTGAACAATGCCGCAGTTTCAAACTTGATTCGCGAAAAAAGAACCCATGAAATAGATGTTTTAATTGAAACAGGATACGAGAACGGTATGATTGATATGAACCGATGTTTGATCGATCTCGTTCGGCAAGGTGAGATTACACTTGAGAATGCATATACCTATGCTATTAACCCAAAGTCACTTCAGCATCTTTTGTAATTATTCGTAATAAGTAAAACCATATGACATTCAAGTATCGTATTAGTACCCAAGTTGGGGAAGAAAAAGAAGGAAAGATTGAAGCACAATCAAAAGATGTAGCGATTACGGCACTTCAACGTCGTGGGTTTATCGTAATATCTATTCGTGAAGAAGACGAGAAGACAGGTGTTCTTGGTTTCTTTGCAAAGTTTGAGAAAATTCCTTTTAAAGATGTGGTGATTATGTCGCGACAAATTGCCACACTCTTTTCTGCTCAAGTCTCAGCGATGAAAGCCTTTTCTCTTTTGGCTGGAAGTACTGAAAGAAAACCACTCAAGAAAGTGCTCGATGCGATTATTGCTGATATTCAAGCAGGAACATCTATCTCAGGTGCTCTTTCAAAGCATCCTCAAGTTTTTTCAACATTCTATGTCAATATGGTCCGCGCTGGAGAAGAGTCAGGTAAGCTCTCTGAGACTTTCGTTTATTTGGCTGATTATCTTGAACGCCAACACCGGCTCACGTCTAAAATTAAAAGTGCACTTGTCTATCCATCATTTATTGTCTTTATTTTCTTGGTTGTCATGATTTTAATGTTCGTTATGATCATTCCTCAAATGAAATCAATGATTGAAGGTGCTGGTACTCCAATCCCACTCTTCACTCAAGCGGTCTTTGCTTTTTCTGACCTGTTGGTAAACTATGGACTCTTTGCTCCGGTCATCTTAGCTATTCTTGGTTTTGTGGTTTATGCTCGAGTGAATACTCCGGGAGGAAAAGAAGCGGTGGATCGGCTCAAAATCAAAGCGCCACTCTTTGGTAAAATGTTTAAGAAAGTCTACCTTGCTCGAATCTCTGACAACATTGATACAATGCTTTCATCTGGTGTGCCGATTATTAAAGCCATCGAGATTACAGGGTCAGTTGTCGGTAATGTCATTTATGAAAAAATCCTTAAAGAGACAGGGGAAGCTGTTAAGAGTGGTGCTCAACTCTCAGATGCCTTTGCACAGTTTGAACCAATTCCTCCTATTATGACGCAGATGGTTAAAGTCGGAGAAGAGACCGGATCACTCGGAACGATCTTAAAAACACTTGCAAAATTTTACTCTGAAGAAGTCGAGCGTTCAGTCGATACTTTGATCGGATTGATCGAGCCTGCGATGATCGTACTTTTGGGTGTTTCTGTTGGAGGACTCTTGGCATCTGTCATGCTTCCGATCTATAACATCGCAACCGGTATTAGTTAAATTTTCAGAAGAAAGGGGATTTTGCTCGGCATACGTAGTTTTCCACAGCACGAACGTGCATGTTACCTAAATCTGCTATACTACATGTAGTTCTAGTCTTTTAGAATAAAGGTTATTAATAATAGTTTATAAAATATTGTATATGAAATTAAAATCAAACAAAGGTTTTACCCTCATCGAACTTTTGATCGTTATTGCGATCATCGGTATCTTGGCAGCAGTACTTCTTCCAAGTCTTAATAATGCTCGAGCGAAGGCACTTGACGCAAGAAAGATTGCTGAGGTTAACGGTATTCGTCCAGAAGCAGAGCTATACTACGATATTGGACAAAATTACACAGATGTTTGTACTGCTTCAACAAAAATTGCAGCACTTCTTACTGCAAGTGGTGGAACATGTAGTAGTAATGCTACTGACTTTGCTGCTAAAGTTCAATTATCACTCGGTGGATCAAGTAACTACTGGTATTGTGTTGACGCAACCGGCTATGCTGGAAAAAATGCATCAGTTACAGCTCCAGACACGACAGATCATCAGTGCGATTAATCTATTTGTTTTAAAGACAAACAAAAAACCACCGATCGGTGGTTTTTTGTTTGGTTCGATTCTACTCAAAATTTGCTATACTGTGAGTACATGAAATTATATACAGAAATAACTCAGAGAGAAAAAAACAAAGGTTTTACCCCCACACCAATCTCACCTGTGAATACTCATCGAACAAGATTAGTGTCGGGTTTTACCCTCATCGAACTTTTGATCGTTATTGCGATCATCGGTATCTTGGCAGCAGTACTTCTTCCAAGTCTTAACAACGCTCGAGCGAAGGCGCTTGATGCACGAAAGATTGCTGAGGTGAATGGTATTCGTCCTGAAGCAGAGCTTTATTATGACATTGGGAATACGTATGCTGGCATGTGTGATGCGCCACCGAATGCTCATAGCGTAAAAATATATGAACTCATGGTAGCTGCTGGAGTTGGTCCAGATTCACAGTGTGGTGCAAACGCAACTGTATATGCTGTGAAAGTGCAATTATCCACAGGGGGTTCAAATAGTGTCTGGTATTGTATTGACTCAACTGGCTACGCTGGTAAAACCGTAGATGCAACAGAGCCACTTATTACGGGGGACTTTAATTGTGATATAGACAATACATAAGGTTCAGGTTTAAAAAGTTCAAAAAATCTAACCTTTTCTTGAATCACATAAAGATTTCTTTTTATTCGAATCTGGTATACCCACACCTATATTTTATTGTAATTATAACCATACTCATATTTCAAAGGAATTGTAAAAATATAGGTGTGGGGTATACTGGGTACAGTACTTAATGTATGAACAAACTTTAATAATAGTTTATAAAATATTGTATATGAAATTAAAATCAAACAAAGGTTTTACCCTCATCGAACTTTTGATCGTTATTGCGATCATCGGTATCTTGGCAGCAGTACTTCTTCCAAGTCTTAACAACGCTCGAGCGAAATCATTGGACGCAAGGAGAATTGCTGAAATCAACGGTATTCGTCCTGAAGCAGAAATGTACTATGATAATAATGGACAAAGTTACACGGATGTTTGTGGAATTGCGGTTCAGAACGCATTGAATGTAAAAATTGGTCAAATTATCCAAGCGCAAGTGGCTGGGGGTACACTTGTTACGTGCCACTCTAATGCTTCAAGTTACGCAGCGCAAGTACTTCTTTCAACCGCATCTGATTCTCAGTGGTATTGTATTGATTCGACTGGTTTTGCTGGAAAAGGGCCAGTGAATTTTGATACAGTTGATTTTGCTTGCTAAATATCTCTATACGAATAACACACCCTGTGATAGACTTAAGTCATGTATCTCGAAATCTATGGAATTTTTGTATTCATGCTCGGCATGATTATAGGGTCATTTCTCAACGTCGTTATTTATAGATTCAACACTGGTCGTGGGTTAGGTGGTCGCTCGATGTGTTTTACCTGTAGACGTACACTGACATGGCACGAACTTGTTCCTATTGTGAGTTTTGTAAATCAAAAAGGGAAGTGTCATGGGTGTAAATCAAAGATATCGATTCAGTATCCAATTGTTGAGGCGATCACTGGTTTGGTGTTTGTTTCTGTTTTTTTAAAGACTCTGACTCTCACAGAAGTTTCACTCGGTACGTCAGTTTTTTACATGATATTCTACATGTACGTCTTTGCGCTTCTGATTGTTGTATCTGTTTATGACTACCATCACAAGATTTTACCTGATAAACTTGTTTGGCTCTTTAATCTGCTTGCGCTCATCAGTACCACTTTTGTGTTTCAAGGGGGTTTTACGATTGCTCCTCCATCACTTTGGCAACTATTGGCTGGTCCACTTATTGCGCTACCGTTCTTCCTTTTGTGGTTTTTTTCTCGTGGGCGTGGAATGGGTTTTGGTGATGTAAAACTCGCCCTCGGTATCGGCTGGCTTTTGGGTATCTCTCAAGCGATTGCAGCGGTAGTGTTTTCTTTTTGGATCGGGGCAATTGTGGGCGTCATTTTACTTCTCTTAAAAAACAAAAAATTTGGAATGAAAACACAGGTACCTTTTGGTCCTTTTATGTGCATAGCGACGTGCCTTGTTTTTATCTTTAGTGTTACAATAGGAGATATAATCCTTCGCTTGCATATTTAATTCATGAATTATTTTTATTCTCAAAA
Source organism: uncultured Candidatus Saccharibacteria bacterium (assembly GCA_964514225.1). GTDB lineage: Bacteria > Patescibacteriota > Minisyncoccia > Phycocordibacterales > UBA9973 > CAZEPT01. Next base: position 9,330 of record CAZEPT010000011.1, on the reverse strand, counting down.
CAAACAACATGGTTTTACCGTCATTGAAATGATTGTGGTGATTTCCATCTTCAGTATCTTAGGGGGGATTCTTATGTTCAACTACAAAGGCTTCCAAAAAAATCAAGATTTTTCAGTATTTGCTCAAGAAGTAGGACTTCTTGTTAAAGAGCAACAACAAAACGCTATGGCCGGTGTGTTTCCTTCTATCAATCCGAACGACAAAATATATCCTCCGCTCGATTGGAAACCAGCGTATGGTGTATATATCCATCCTGCCGCTCCTCTCTCAAATGCATTTATAGTTAAGTTTTATGATGGTATTTACGTAGACCAAGCATATAATATGCCGGGTTCTTGGGACCCAAGTTTATGTTCAGTTCAAGATAATGAGTGTTTGAGCCTTTTTTCAGTCGAGAACGGAAGAGAGATTTATGGTATTTTTGAGGGTGGGTATTATCCTGGAATTCCACAAGGTCAATCACTGGACAATCTGTCGATTGTTTTTACTCGTCCATACCCGGATGCTCATATGTATAAAAATTATCCCAATAATTATGATTCACCCACTAATGCTGTTGCTGTCACTAACTCAGTTGATATTGTTTTTAAGGACCCAGGAGTAGAGGGTGTTAATATTGTGAGTATTAATCCGACAGGGGCTATTAGTATTCGACGTGATCAGTAATATGTATACATCAACCAAAACACAAAAAAATTTTGTTTCAGCACCGGTAACACTATCCATTTTTAGACGACAAGGATCTGTGTCTGGGTTTACACTCATCGAGCTCCTTGTTTCGAGTAGTATTTTTGTTTTAATAATTATTGTGGCAATTTCTTCACTTCTTGCAATGACTCGTCATCAAAAAAATACTCAATTCAAAAAACAACAATTAGATACGATTAATGCGGTGATGGAGGATATGGTTCGAAATATTCGTACATCATCTCATGTACGATGTGATGCACCAGTCGGAGGTAATGGTGATTATAGTGATATTGTTGTTGAAATTCCAAAAGATTGTATTAACGAAGTCGGTGATGACCCTCAGGCGAGTTTAAAAATTGCGATTGAGGGGGTGGATGGATTAGAAAATAAACCAGAAGATCAAATTTTGTATTGGATTAAAGATGATGGGGATGGGATGGCGCTGTATAAATCCATAACAGGTGATGCAGGTCCTTATATGCGATTGACTCCTGGCCCTATAGAAATTACTTATCAAAATTCAGGTTTTTCTGTTTTGTACTCAGAAAATACAGCAGATCAGAAGCAACCATTCGTCACACTTCGTCTCTCAGGTACGATTACATATCAAAATGATCAATCAACCTTTAATATTCAAACAGCGGTTACTCCGCGTGCTCCAGAGTTTTAATATATGAATATACAACCGAGACAATTAAACACACAAAATGGATGTACCCCACCATCATTTTTACTACTTCAAGATGATAGAACAAAATCGGTATCGGGGTTTACGTTGATTGAAACACTCGTCGGCTTAACTGTTTTTATGATTGCTTTTGTTGCTGTTTCTCAAGTCAGTTCGAATTCTCTTCAGGATATTAATCAGACGAAACGTCGATTAACTGCTCAGTATTTAGCTCAGGAAGGTGTTGAATATGTTAAGCAAATTCAAAAATCTTTTATACTTCAAGGGTTTCATAAAGATGAATTTATGAATCAATTTGTAAATCCAAATTGTTCAAATGGGTGTGATTTTTATCTCGGAAACAATACTACTCAAGGGTTTGGTGGGGGAACTGGAATAGATGGAGCTAATATTTTTGTTAATCCTCCTGGTGGTGGAGCGTTGCCGAATGAAATTGGGATCGCTTCTTCAACTGCAGGGTCGCCAGAAGATCTTCCTAAACTCAAATACTATGAATTTGGACTCATTGCGCTTGAAGGGTTATACAGTAATGATTTAGCTGATTCTGAGTACTCACGAGTGGTGACCATACGAGATGTATCGACAAACCCAGCTCTCAGTCAAGCTATCGAAGTTACGTCAGCTGTGTATTTTTCATCAGCAAATTATAGTGGTAATGTAAATGAAAATTCGGTCGTTTTAACAGAGATTATGCATTTTGATTTTTAATATGAAAAAGATTTCCCTTAGAAAAAACTCAAATGGATACATTCTTTTGTTTTCTATTATTTTAACTTCAATTTTACTCTCTATTGCAATAGGTATGATTACGATGGCTGTACGACAGAGAATTTTTACTCAACAGGTTAATCAATCTACTCGATCTTTTTACTCCGCAGATACAGCACTTGAATGTTTAACTGCTCTTGATAATAGAGGTGATTTTGGGACTCTCCCAGGAGTTCCTGCTGGTGCAGTGTCTGCGACATGTGCGGCTGATTATCAAGGTGGGGCTGTGGTTACCTCAACAACGCCATCTCCAGGTCCTGGGGGAAGTAGTATCTATGAATATGATCCCGCGCTCTCTGGTTCTGCTTTTCTTGAAATCCGTAATAGTAACGACTCAGAAGTTTGTGCTCGAGCTCGTGTGACAAAATTTAATAATATTGGAGTGAGCCCAACAAATCCACCCCTGCCTGTATATGAACACAAGATAGAAGTTTGGGGGTACAATATAGATTGTGTAAAACTTCAGGATCATTTTTATTTCGTTAATAATGGACCACAATCTCCGTATGCTCGATTCTTAGTGGAACGAAGTTTGACCTACACCTATCAAACAGAACAATAATATGAAAACCCCTTCACGTGAGACCGTAGAACGTGTAGAAAAACTGAGAGCCGTGATCGAGCATCATCGGTATAATTACCACGTCTTAAATAAAGAAGAAATAAGCGAAGCCGCACTCGATGCGCTCAAACAAGAACTCGTGATGCTTGAAACAGAATATCCAGAACTCATTACTCCTGATTCCCCAAGTCAGCGTGTTGCAGGAGCACCACTCCCAGGATTTAAAAAAATCACCCACTCTGTGAGACAGTGGTCTTTTAATGATGCTTTTTCAGAAACTGATGTTCGTGATTTTGATGAACGAGTTTCCCGGATGCTCAAAAAAGAAACAGGCAAGGATATCAACCCGAACTATGTCTGCGAGCTCAAGATTGATGGACTCAAAATTGTCTTGACATATCAAAAAGGAAAGCTTATCCATGCTGCAACAAGGGGAGATGGACGCGTCGGAGAAGACGTGACTCAAAATATCAAGACGATTGAGAGTGTACCACTCGTGCTCACAGAGCCTGTCGACTGCGTTGTCGAAGGAGAGGTATACATGCCTTTGTCTCAATTTAAAAAAATAAATGCACTACAGAAAAAAGAAGGGAATGAACTCTACGCGAATCCAAGAAATATTGTTGCAGGAACGATCCGTCAGCTTGATCCTCGGATTGTCGCAGAACGTAAACCAAATATGTTTGTCTATGATATTTCTTCAGGTGATACAACATCTCAGACGCAGTCTGAGGAGTTAGACCATTTAAAGAAACTCGGTTTTCGAGTGAATCCACACTCAACTGTTTGTATGACGATTGAAGACATTATTTCGTTCTGGCAGAAATGGGGCAAGAAAAAAGATACAGAAGATTATTTAATCGATGGTGTGGTAATTAAGGTCAATGAAAAAAAGTATCAAGATACTTTAGGATACACCGGAAAAGCTCCGCGTTTTGGAATCGCTTTTAAATTTCCTGCTGAACAGACAGTAACCGTCGTCGAAGATATTAATTTACAAATTGGGCGTACTGGTATACTTACACCCGTGGCGTATCTCAAACCAGTCTCTGTTGCTGGATCTACCGTCGCGCGCGCGACACTTCACAACGCTGATGAAATAGAACGATTAGATGTCCGGATTGGCGACACAGTCGTCATCCAAAAAGCTGGAGATGTTATTCCTGATATTGTGCACGTGCTGACTGATATGCGAACGGGTAAGGAGAAAAAATTTATCTTTCCGACGCACTTTCCTGAATGTGGGGATGATGGAAGGGTTGAGCGAATCCCAGGTCAAGTTGCACACCGTTGTGTAAATAAAAATTCCTATGCTCAGCACAAACGTAAGCTCTATTACTTTGTCGGTAAGCATGCTTTTGATATTGACCACTGCGGACCGAAAGTGATTGACCTCCTCCTTGAACATGGGCTCATCAGTGTGGCATCAGACCTTTTTCTCTTAAGTAAAGACGATCTCGTAAAGCTTCCTCGTATGGGAGAAAAATCAGCGGGTAATCTTCTGGAATCTATCAATAAGAGGAGGATGATTTCACTTGATCGTCTTCTGGTTGCTCTTTCTATTCCAGGTGTTGGTGAAGAAACTGCTCGAGATTTGGCGAAAGTATTTCAAACGCTTCCAGATTTAATGAATGCATCGTTTGAAGAAATAAGTGCTCTCTATGGTGTTGGGGATATTGTCTCAGAGAGTATTGTTGAATATTTTTCAGATAAAGAAAATAGACACACTATCGCTTTATTACTCAAAGAAGTCACGGTGCAAGCATTACAAAAGAAAAATACAAAACAGAAACTTTTTGGTAAGAAATTTGTTCTTACGGGAACTCTCACTAGTTTGTCCCGTGATGAAGCTAAAGAAAAAATACTTACTCTTGGAGGGGAAGTTTCTGGAAGCGTTTCAAAAAAGACTGATTTTGTTGTGGCGGGTGAGAATCCGGGTAGTAAATTTGATGATGCACAGGCACTCGGTGTCGCAGTCCTCGATGAAAAAGCATTCCTTACACTCTTAAGCTAAATTTGGTAGACTGAAGGTGTTATGTCACTCCAATCGAGTATTACACAGTTGAATCCCGCTCAGAAGAAAGCAGTAGAAACCATTGACGGTCCTGTCATGGTAGTTGCAGGTCCGGGTACGGGGAAAACCCAGGTTTTAGCCCTCCGTATTGCTCATATCTTAACTGAGACTGACACTCCTGGAGAAGCTATTTTGTGCCTCACTTTTACTCGCTCAGGAGTCAGCGCCATGAAGAACAGACTTGAGTCATATATTGGTTCTTCTACTGCCCGTACCGTCAAGATTACGACCTTTCATAGCTTTGCGATTGAGCTTATTGAAAAGTATTATACACTCCTTAATTTTGATACTGTACCCGAACTTTTAGATGATACACAAGCGGCTGTTTTAGTTGATGAACTTTTGGAAAATGGAGCGTGGAGTCATCTTCGCCCTCGGACTGATCCGGCAAAATATTTTCATGAATTAAAGGGACTTATTTCACTTCTGAAGCGTGAACGTATGTCGCCTACAGATTTTTTAGTTGAAGTTGAGAAAGAGATACAAGATTTAAAAGATGATCCGACGAGCCTTTCTACTCGAGGTGAGAGTAAAGGTCAACTTAAAAAAGAAATTGAGAAAAAAATAGAAAGTCTTGATCGAAGTAGGGAGGTCGTTACTTTTTATGAAGCGTATGAGGAACTCAAATTAAAAAATGGATTCATGGATTATGATGATGTTTTGGAGTATGTCGTACAGCTTGCAATGCTCTATGAAGATGTCCGTGCTGACATCAGAGAAAATTATCTCTATGTGCTTATCGATGAGCATCAAGATTCTTCCGGTGTTCAAAATAATTTCTTAAAAGCAGTCTGGGGTGATGTTGAAAAACCAAATATCTTTGTCGTCGGTGACGACCGCCAATTGATCTATGGATTTTCTGGCGCAAATCTCGATTATTTCACTGAATTCAAAACATACTTTGGTAAAGCTGAGATGATCGTTCTTACTGAGAACTATCGTTCAACAGCGCCTATACTGGCGCTTGCCGATGAACTCCTTCAGAGTACAGTGACTAGGGAGGTGCTCAACAGCAGTAAGGGTGCGGGAGAGCAAATAACGCTCTCTGAGTTTGCATATAACAGGGATGAGATTATAGGTGCTGGACTGTATTTCAAAAAGCTTATCGACACCGGAACAAATCCGAGTGAATGTGCGCTCCTCTTGCCCAAAAATCGCCACGTCAAGAGCGCTGCCAGTATTTTGAAAGGTCTGGGGCTTCCTGTAGTATCAGAGCAAAGTGTCTCACTATTGGATACGAACGAAGCAATAAGTATCCTTCGAATACTCAAACTCATTGTAAATCCTCACAACAGTATCCTTTTAGCTGAAGCGCTTTTAGACAAGACGAGTGGTGTTCTGCCCCTTACCGCCCATACGTTTTTAAAAAATACTAAAAAACCGAGTGAATTGACGCTTGATGATATTAAAGATTCAAACAAGGGTGATGGACTTTTTGCGAGTGATAACAAAGTCGCAACATTTGGCGAAAAGCTCAGCCACTTTATCAATACTCTGACCCACGAGAGTGTGTCTCATGTAGTTAGTGTTGTGGGTAATGAACTTTTAATCGACCAAGCAAAAGATCATAAGGAACTTTTGAAGCATATTGAGATTGTTCGAAGTTTTATTCATATCGCAACACTTTGGGAAGAAAAACATCCAAGAGAAAACTTGGCTTCATTTTTAGAGTATATGAATCGGATTTCGACGTATGGGAGTCATGTCCCAGTGGCACAGCTTGGTGGGAGAGATGGTGTTCGAGTCATGACGCTCCATAAATCTAAAGGTCTCGAGTATGAACATGTCTGGATCGGCCATATGAACGAAGAGATCTTAATGAGCCAGAAGCATTCGAGCTTTACCTTGCCTGAGAGTGTGAAGGTAAGAATAGCACTCCGTGATATTTTGACGGCCAAACGTGAGCTCTATGTTGCCATCACTCGTGCTAAAAAATTCTGCACCATAAGCTACGGATCAAAGAAAAACGATGGAGTTGAAGGAACACTCGCCCATATTGTGAGCGATCTCTCGGACCACCACTTTAAGAAAGTATCAAAAGATGAAAATGAAGAGAATATTGTAAAAGATAATCCACGTCACTACGCGGGAGTGTCAGTCTTTGAAGAAGAGAGTGTGCTCAAAGATGAAATCCAAGCATTTGTCTCTGATCGATTTGCCGAAACGAGAATTTCTGTTTCCATGCTCAATAACTTTTTTGAATGTCCGTGGAAATGGTACTTCAGAAATTTCTTAAAACTTCCTGAAACAAAGACTGTTTCGCTTGCCCTTGGTTCGGCTGTTCACGAAACAATTGAATATATTTTAAAATCTCCAACACTTCTGGGTGAGGCTGATATCAAAGCGCGTATTACTTATCAACTTGTTCATGAAGGAGTAAGAGACGAGAAAGAAATCAAGCGTCTCTTGCCTGATGCATACAAGGCCGTCAAAAACTGGATAGATGGATACTATAAAAATCTTGCTCAAGAGAGAGTGTCAGAGCGAAACATCAGCTACCGAGATCCACAGTTTCCAAACCTGACCATGTTCGGAAAAATTGATCTGACAGAACGCTACCCGGATGGGACGATGGTGGTGACAGATTTCAAAACAGGAAAGAGTAAAACAACTGGTGTTATTGAAAAAGTAGATGATGAAGGTCGGCTTTCGACATACATGCGCCAGCTCGCGATGTATTCGTATTTGGTACTCGGTGCAGAGAAAAATACTGTATCAGAATCACGTCTTTTGTTTCTTGAAGAAGACATGAAGAATAAGAATGCGCTCTATAAGACGCATGTTGGTGGGGAAGAGGTTGATCTTCTTGTGCGTGATATTACGGATTACGAACAATTTCTTGTTAGTGGAGAATGGATGAATCGTCCGTGTAATGCACAGTCTTATGGAGGAGGAGATGTGTGTGAGTATTGTGCTCGAATAGAACGTATCTCACTCGAGACGAAAAATCGCTCATAAAAAAAGCCAGTCAAACTGGCTTGATTAAACATCTTTTACCGATTAATATACAGGTTCAATTTTATAGTCTTGGCTATCTTTCTTTTTTTGAACAGTGAAGCTGCGATCCTTTGTGAAGTCATCGAATTCTTTCGTTGGATTTTCATATGATAGTTCTCCTGGAATATCTTCTTCAATGAGAATGAGCTCGTTGGGGTGTTTTTCCTTGATGGTAAAATAACGGTTAAGCATTTCCTCAAGTGTTATTTTTTTTAATGTTATTTCCATGGCGTATAGATTTTTCTTTACTATAAAATAGTTTGATTTTTAAGTCAATCTATTATTTTTTTGTATAAAAAAACCTCGTTTTTTAGGCGAGGTTCTGGTGAGAAATTTTTTCCAGATTTACTACTTAAGTGTGACGGTCACTTGACGGTATTCACTGGTGGGGTCTTTCATAAAGATTTTGAATATTTCATTTTCTTGATTCCATACAGCGATTTTTTCTTCTGAGAGGTTTATCAGGAAATCAGCTGGCATACAATACACATCTATTTTTTGTTCCGACATGATTTGGTGTACAATTTTTTGGATGAGTGTTTTTTTGTCTCGCAGTTTGATTAAAAAATCACTTAAAAAGGGTTCTTTGAGTGTGCAAAGAATCATATGGTACAATTCATTGCCCGCTGCTTCTTTTGCTTGCTGTAATTCAGCGAGGACGGCGCTTACTGTTTTTGTTGTATTCATGTTTTAATTTTTCTTAATTATACTCTATAAAATATTTTTGTCAATCAATATTATTTTTACGCTGTAAATGCTATATTGAGATAATGGAATCTCAAAAAGGAACACTCCACCCACTCACTCTTGTCACCGATGAAATTGTCGGCATTCTTTCTCGTATGGGTTTTTCTGTGGCGACAGGACCAGAGCTTGAAGATGAATGGCATAACTTTGATGCGTTGAATGTTCCAAAAGATCACCCAGCTCGTGATATGCAAGATACTTTTTGGTTGAAGGGGGAAGCGGGAAGAGTGCTTCGTACTCACACATCGCCAGTTCAGATTCGCTACATGCAGACTCATACTCCACCATACGCCATTATTGTCCCGGGTAAAGTATTTCGGAACGAATCGACTGACTCAGGTCATGAGATGCAATTTCACCAACTTGAAGGATTGATGATAGATAAAGATATTTCTGTTGCTCATTTAAAAGGTGTCCTTCTGGAATTTTTCAAACAGTTTTTAGGAGGAGATGCAGATATTCGTATGCGACCAAGTTTCTTTCCGTTCGTTGAACCAGGGTTTGAAGTAGATGTATTCCACAATGGAAAATGGTTTGAAGTTCTCGGTGCTGGTATGGTGCATCCACAAGTCCTTAAAAATGCTGGAGTCGATAGTAATGCCTGGCAAGGTTTTGCTTTTGGATTCGGACTCGATCGTTTGATGATGATCAAAACAGGTATTCCAGATGTTCGTCTTTCTTATCAGGGGGATTTAAGACTCAACCAATTTTAATATGAAGATAAGTTATAACTGGCTCAAATGGTATATACCGCAAATTCCTGACCCAAAAGAATTGGAGCGTGCTTTGACGTTCCATGTGAC
>CAZEPT010000010.1:0-17706 GCA_964514225.1 uncultured Candidatus Saccharibacteria bacterium | reverse complement strand
AGGTTCGATTCCTGCCGAGATCACAACGTTAAAAAGCCACTTTTGTGGCTTTTTAACGTTGTGATCGAGAGCGACTGAAGAGTTTCAGTCGCGTGCAGGTGAGCTGTGCCTAGGGAACCCTCTGGGCGGCACAGCGCAAGACCTTTTGAGAGATTTTGTGAATGAAATGAAGCAAAAAATCCAAAAGGTATACAGCCTCTGTAAGAGGGCGAAAAGACATTATCCCGAAGGGATGGAAAAGCTATACTGAAGCTGTAAGCCAGGGTTCCTTTATTTTAATGCCTCTATCACTTTATGAAGATACTCGGTTTTAAAAACAAATGTAAATTCATTGTATGTTGAAAAAACTTCATCCAGTGTGATATTTCTCAGAGATATTAAATGCATGAGTGCGTAGCCAATATTTGGTTCTTGTACCAGTTCTTCATTAAAACGAACGCTTACAGCAGAAAGATTATATTTTGTTTTTTTAGGTTTTTGATTTATTGTTCCTACTATTTCTTTTTCAAGTGACAGCGAAGCAATAATTGCGATGTCTCGAGTACTTGTAGATAAAGAAAAAAATGTTTCGTTATTTTTCTGAAGAGATGAAAACAGTTTTAATATCTGTTCAAGGTTTTTTCCATTTTTTTCATATACAAACTCTATAATAGGGGATTTTACTGAAAGATTACTTATTTCTATCTTAGGTAAAAATCCGTATGCTTTTTGTCTTCTTTCAATTCGAGAGAGGGTAACAACTAAACTTTGATTAGAGACTTCTTTTTTAGTTAATTCTTCAACTTTCTTCTTGATCTCCCTTGCGTACTGCGAAAGGTTTAAAATACCTCGAGAAAGACTATTTTGAGCTTCTATATCATTGTTTAGGATTTTTTCTACTCCCTCCTTTATTGTGTTCATTGTTATATTTATAACAAATATGTATAATTTTGCAACATTTACTCTAAAACTTATTTTTTAGGTATTAATTTACTATAGTGAGAAAAATTAAAATACATTTAAATATGAAAAAACTAATTAAAAATTTATGCACAGAGTTTAGTGGAGATTCTTCTACTATCAATATTCTAGAATACAAAAATGGTATTACACTATCGACATTTACTACTGTCTTGTCTTGTGATAAGGCTGAGAGACTAAGAATCCAGTATAAATGTTTTACAAAAGAGACGGATCCTTCTATTGACGAATGGGTCGTGTATGTTTTAGATGCACATAAAGAATACTTTGAACTCTACGAAACTTCGAATGATTTTGTAACGAGTCAAATGGTTATGAATGCACGCCTGGTAAACCCGCATGAACCAATGATCTTTTTAATCCAACGGAAAGCTGCCGGGTTGTTGGTTGGGTTTGCTGTTACTTCTATTGATCAAAATGGGATGAGAATTGAAGTAAATCTTCACGGCCGACCGCCTATTCTTAACTGATTAAAGTAAGTACATAACCTAAAGCCACGATAGTATCGTGGCTTTTCTAAAACCCCAACTTCTCCATCATGTCATAGATGACACTACTCGTCATTTGTTTCTCCTCAATATGCTTGAGGAGTTTTTGTCTTAATTCTTCCGTGTTTATCTCTTTTGGAATATTGATCACGATAAGAGGTGTCAGACTTCGCTTCATGGCTAAGATAAGTTGAGGTTCTTTGGTCTTATCCTTTAGTATCTCAACCCAAAATGCCTGGATGTCTTGGTAGTATTTTTCATCTTCTTTGATTTGAATGTAACGGTCAGTGATGGTGATAGTCACCATTTTTGGCGAGCGGATTTTGAGGTAAATGATACAGCCGATTCCTAGAATAATCATGATAGCAAACAAGTAGTTTTTGAAGATAATCGAAAGAACACAAATGACAATTGCAATGATACCAATTGCCCAGAACCAATCCGGAGTTGTTTCTTTATTTTGATACTCTTCTGTATCCCATGAGTAGTAGACGTTTTCTTCCATGGTGTTAGTATATCAATTTTAAAACACCGAAGATAGGGAAGAGCGTATCTGTATGTGTGCATAATAAAAAGCACCGCGACAATTGTCGCGGTGCTTTTTATCGAGTATTAGTATTCTCGTCGCTGAAAAGGTTTTCGGTCTCCACGTGGAGCACCTTCTTCCCGAGGTTTTGCCTCAGAGACGAAGATAGTTCTTCCGTCGAGTGTTGTATTGTTGAGCTTTCCGATAACAGCATCTAAGTCTGTACTATCGTCAGTTTCAACGAATCCAAAACCTCTTGAACGTCCACTCATTTTATCCATAACAACTTGTGCAGTGAGCACAGGAGTTACTTCTTCGAAATGAGCTTTGAGTGAGTCGTCTGTTGTTGTCCAAGCGAGACTACTCACATAAAATTTCTTTGCCATTCAATGTGTATAATTACTTTTAATAAAGTAAGTATCATGAGTACATATACACGTTTGCAGAGCAAACCAGATACAACTATAAAACTTACAGGGTTACTATACCATAGGGAAAGAGATGTGCAAGTGGGGGATTCTCGGCTTACAGCCGCAGTACACCTTTTCCTGTTTTGTCGGACTTCGTCCTCAAAACATGGAAAAGCTCTTCGAATCCCCCACGTTTTGTCCGCAGGGACAAAACTCACTTCCGCATAACAAAAATGGCCCCTTTCGGGGCTCATGCTTTGTACGTGCGGAAGTGGGGGGATTCGAACTCCCGGTCCGCTTTCACGGACGACTGTTTTCAAGACAGTTGCCTTAAACCACTCAGCCACACTTCCACTAGGGACTATAGCTGATTTTTCGAAAAAACTCAATATTTGCTATGATAAAGCTATGAAATACCTCGGCATAGATTTTGGGACTAAAAATATCGGACTCGCAGTTTCGGACGATGGTGGAAAGATCGCATTCCCATACCGGCACATCCTCAACTCAAAAACTCTTGTTTCAGATATAGAAGGGATAGTTTTGAAAGAAAAAGTACAAGAGATAATCCTTGGTCACTCAAGCGATGCTCAAGGTAAGGAAAATAGCGTCATGGAGCATGTCCACCTCTTCAAGAATAATTTAGAAGTTGCTCTCGGACTTCCGGTGATATTTCAAAAAGAATTTATGACCTCTCTCTTTGCAAGGCAGGACTTCAACGGAAAAACAAAACTTCACGCAAGACAGGTAAAACAAAAGAAACAAGGTGGGGATGATGTTGGGGCAGCAGTCTTGATTCTTCAGCGGTATTTGGACAGTGCGCAGCCTAAATTATAAATATTTACTTTTAAATAAAGAAGTGGTATAGTATTGTAAATCAAAATACTTTATTATGTCTCATATACTTATTTCGCCACCTAAGAACGGGGCGCTCGTAATCCCCAAAGTAGGGGACGATATAGGTTTATATCAAAAGATTAAACTTGTTGTGGATGCAGATGATCGGGGTAGAGGTACCGGAATCCGCATGATGGGTCTTCCTGGGGGTGGTATTGAGGAAGGTGAAACCCCAAAAGAAACAGCAATTCGTGAGTGTGAAGAAGAAGTAGGGTTTTCCCCAGAATCACTTACATACTTTGGGTGTTTTACTAAGAAACGAGGACCTGGTGTGCAGAATCTCAATCATATCTTTTGTGTACATGCACCTTCTGCTGAACTAGAGACTAATGATCCAAATGAAGTTTCTCAAATCGTGACTTTCAGTTTGGGTGAAATTCTGAATTTAGGTCTTTTAGGGGAAGTTCATGAAGGAACTCTTCGTATATTGCTCAATTATTTGAGCAATAAACGCTCGGGGTCATTAAGTGAAAAAGCATATTTTCTGGAATATGTTTTCTAAATCTATTAAATAAATGCTTCTCGAAAGAGGAGCATTTTTTTATGCTATACTTTTTTCATGAAAGCTATTATCCTCTGTGCCGGAGACGGAACACGTTTACGACCACTTACGAATGTCACTCCGAAACCCCTTGTTGAACTCCACGGTAAGACTATTTTGGAACGTTGTATGGAAGCACTTCCTGACTCTGTTGATGAAGTGTATCTAGTGGTAAATCCATCAAAAGTCCAACATTTTGATGTTTTTGTACGTACTCATGAATTTCCACATACACTCTACTTAGTAACTCAGAGCACTGAAATGGTCGGTACGTGGAGTGCACTTTTTTCTGTAAGAGAATTTATACAGCCGGGTGAGAAATTTTTAGTTATCAATGGTGATGATATTTTCTTGAAAGAGGACCTTGAGGTTTTTGTGACTCTTCCAACTCCAGCATGCGGAGTGTTTAAAAAAATATCAGATGCACGATATCGAACATGCGATGTTGATGAGGCGACTGCAACGATCACACAATTTCGTTCACAGAAACCTGAAGAAGTAGGGAAGCCCTTACTTGCTTTTACGGGCCTCTATTTACTGAGTGATGAATTTTTTGAATTTTCACCGGTTACGTGCAAAGAAGAATTTTCGATTCCGGATACTGTTTTTCACTACCATGAAAGAGTCGGCTATTATCCGGTCTCATCATGGCATCAGATAAATACGCTTGAAGACTACGAAGCGGTAAAAGGCACTCTCGAGGCTCTTGAAGGTGGAGAAGATTCTTTTGAAGAGGAGATTTAGGTGATATTGACAGTTTTAATAAAAGGTATACTATCAAACCCAAGAGTAGTACTTTTTGCCTAGTTCCGCTCCGTGGCTCACCGGGGTCACTTGAATACAAATCCGGTGTTACTTATACTATTCCAGATGCAAAGGGTAGTATTCGTTTTTAAATCGACGAAGTGTATAGTTCACCTCGTCAAACCCAAGACAGTGGAAGTTACGGCACTATTTCACTCTTCCATTTCTTGTTTTCAGGTCCAGAATATAAATCGCATGCGTTTTTTTGGGTGACAGGGAGCTTTTCCTTACTTTTATGAATTTTATGTTTCGTCTTTTTTAAAAAAGGAATATTCTAAAAATCAAACAAGTTCTTTGCCCCACAGTAAAAGTAAAAAAGCAGAAAAATCTAGAACCCCATTTGGGGATAAGGGGAATATAAAAATTTCCTTTAGCAAAAAAACACTTAAATGTGGACCGGCACAGCGATGTGACCGGTTTTTTTATTTGCTCTGTTTTTTGCTACACTATAGATATGAAGAAAAAGATCAATGTCACAGTCTTATCAGGTGGGTTTTCAAATGAGCGGGATATTTCGCTTCTCTCAGGTGCTCAAGTATTCAAAGCACTTGATAAAGAAAAATATATACTGAAGCATATTGATATTTCAAAAAAAACGCTTCCAAAATTACCGGAACTCCTCTCTGGTACTGATGTTTGTTTCATCGCACTTCACGGTCCTTTTGGTGAAGATGGTCACATCCAAGCAGTCTTAAATAATTTGAATATTCCGTACACTGGCTCGGGACTTATGGCGAGCGCATTATGTATGGATAAATACAGGTCTATGTCTATCGCTGAATCAGCTGGCCTGACTATTCCAAAATCTGTTCTTTTGACTCGTATGCACCTTGATAGTTTTTCTGAAACTGAAAAAATTATCAAAAAACATTTTGGCTACCCAGTTTTTGTAAAGCCGAACAACTCAGGATCGAGTATGGGTGCCGGTGTTGCAAAAACTAAAGATGAGTTAGAAGCACGACTTTGTGACGCCTTTACTCATGATGCAGTTGTTGTTGTGCAAGAAGTCATAACAGGGCGGGAGTTGACCTGTGCGGTAATGGGGAATTTTGGTGATGATATTCTTGCACTGCCTCCAGTTGAAATAAAAATTAAGAAAGGATTTTTCGACCGACAAGTAAAATACTCACCTGAAACGATTGAACTTTGTCCTGCGCCACTGACGAAAAGTCAGACACAAAAGATAAGGGAGCTTGCTGTCCTTGCTCATGATGCTCTTGGATGTGATGGTGTAACGCGATCTGATTTTATATTGAAAGGAAATACGTTTTACTATCTCGAGACTAATACAATACCGGGATTAACTGAAAATAGTTTAGCGCCAAAAGAAGCAAAGGCTGTTGGTATGACTTTTTCCCAGTATCTTGATGCGCAGATACTTTTGGCTCTAGCAAAGAATAAAAAGTAGTATGATAGAAATTTTACAGACTATTATTGTTAATATCCCTTATTATTTTCAATTTATTTTAATCATCGTAGGAGTATGGGGTTTGGGTGGATGGTTTTACGTAAGTGTCCTGGGTAGGGAATTTCATGATTTTGTCGTTTTCAGCGTGATGGTTTTGATTGTTTCCCTTTCCTTTCTCATCTTGATGAATCGAAATGTCCAGATGCTCTTTTTCGGAAATTTCTAATAAAAGTAAAACAAAGAGAGTAAAATCAACCTACTTGACAAAATGGGTATGTTTGTGATATAATATATGCAAACAAAAACTCATTAATATGTCAGGAACAAAAAAGAAAGAACCCAGTATATTCAGCCTGACGTGGCTATTTACTGGACTTGGTACATTCTTAGTGAATGTATGCAAGTATGTAGTCAAAGTACTACAGATCATTCCTTACCAATGTGTATGGATTGCCAGAAATACCAGAGACAGTTGGAGAACTATTTCGTCAGTGTCTCCATCCCCATGGTGGGGTATCGCTACGGGCTTCTTTGGAACCATAGCTTTTTGTTTCTGGACCTTTCTTGGGCTTTGTAGGACAATCCTTCTCATGAAGGATACTCCTCTAGTGCCACATCATCCGTAGTCAAACTGTATGACCCACTTTTGCTTTATTGCAAAAGGCGGGTCATTTTTTATTTTATGGTAGAATAATACGTATGATAACCATTGATGATTTTGCGAAAGTCGAGGCACGCGTCGGAAAAGTACTTGTTGCGGAAGCGGTACCTGACTCTGATAAACTTATCCGCTTTGAGCTTGATTTTGGTATTCACTTAAATGACGCCGGGGAAGAGTACCATGACGTACGACAAATTCTCTCAGCTATACGTGAATGGTATACCGAACCTGAAGCACTTATTGGAAAATACATGCTCTTTTGTGTTAACCTCGCTCCACGGAAAATGCGAGGGTTAGAGTCTCACGGAATGCTCATGGCTGTTGATGGTATAGATGGGGCACCTGTTTTCTTAGTTCCTGAAAAAGAAGTCGCTCCTGGGGCGAAAGTGCACTAATATGGATTCATTTTTACCACAGTGGCTCAATCCAGGGTATCTCATTCCGCACTTTGGTTTGATTGGTATGTTTGTCATACTTATCGTTGAAGCAGGTCTCTTAATCGGGGTTTTTCTCCCAGGGGACTCACTCCTGTTTGCTGCTGGAGTATTTTCTGCTCAAGGGTACTTTCCACTTTGGCTTGTGTATGTCGTGTGTTTCTTTGGGACATCGATTGGAGATCAGCTCGGTTATATCCTTGGGAAAAAATACGGTGTGAGGCTTTTTGCAAGTGAGAAACTTCTGTTTTTTAATCAGAAGCACTTAGAAAAAACTGAAGCATTTTTTAAAAAGCACGGACCAAAAGCAATACTGATTGCTCGATTTATTCCATTTGTTCGAACAGGCATTCCGACTTTCGCTGGAGTGGGGCAGATGCCGTATAGAACATTTTTTTTATACAATATTGTGGGGGCGGTCATTTGGACTATTGTCTTTGTAACCTTAGGTTATGTCTTAGGTAAAGTAGTTGGAACAGAAATACATATCTTGCGTTATATCACACTCGGCATTATTATACTTTCAGTTCTTTGGGGGGTGTTTGAAATTGTCCGGGCAAAAATAAAAAAATAGTTTTCCTCCTCTGAATTTTGTATACTTACAACATGGAAGACTTCAATTTTGCAGGTAAACAGTTCAATAGTCCTGAAGAAGAAATTGCTTTTTTGAAAGAGCATATTGCTCATCGTGAAAAAAATCTTATTGCGGAGGGTCGCCCCTATGAAAAAAAAGATATTCACTCGGAAACAATAGAACAGTATGCAAAAACTGAAGCACAAGAAATACTCACGAGTGTGCATAGGTTGCCTGAGCATCATGTTGAAGCGCTTGTCCTCAAGCTGAGTCCAGAAAAACATGATCGCAAAATGGAAGAGCTCTTCGGAATACTCACTGAGGCAGGGATTAAAAATACACTTGGTGTGTTGCGCTCCATTAATGATCCTCATCTGACTGATGACTTTCACAGATTCTTAGCTCAGTATCTTGAATCCGTCCATGCGATTCCGAGCGTCAAAGAGGGAACACCCTTATGGCGCGGACTTGATATGGTTTTAGTTGAAATTACACTCCCTGAAGACACCAAGAAGGAAAAAACATTCAAGGATTACATCCGGGCGATGGAACAGTTCTATGCCGGGATGCTGTCACTTTCTGGTAATATTCACAATCCAGCAAAGCGTCACATGACACTCGAAGTTGCTATCTCTGGAAGTGCGAACGATATTCGTTTTTTTGCGAGTGTCCCAACTCAAGCGCTCGACCTTTTTGAAAAACAAGTTTTGGCATTTTATAGTGACGCGCGAATTGATGTCGTATTTGATGACTATAATATTTTCTCTCCTGATTCTATTTCGGTTGGGTCTTATGCTGGGTACACAGAGACTGATCTCCTTCCACTCTACACAGACATGGATCATGATCCAATGAGTACCTTTGTAAATTCACTCTCAAAATTGAAAGTCGATGGCGAGGGTGCAGCGATTCAATTTTTAATCAGACCGGCAGGTGATGAACACACGACTGTCTTTAAAGAAGCACTTCGAAAAATCAAAGAAGATGGATACAAAGTAAGTGAAGCGCTTTCATCTGTTGCCTCTCTCACTAAAGCGACCAAATCTGTGTTTAAAGAACTTTTCTTTACCAAGGCAAAAGAATTCAATCAAGAAAAAGAACATCAGCTTTCTGACAGCACTCAAAAAGCCGTTGCTCATATTGAAGAGAAGATCAAATCAACGATAATTCCAGTCGCTATTCGAGTTGTTGCATCTGCTACAACTGTTGATCGGGCGCAAAACATGCGTTCACAAATAGAAGCTGCCTTTAATCAGTTTACAGAAACGACAGCTAACAGTCTCTCTTTCCATCCTATTTTACAGCGTCACATCAATGAATTCACCTATGACTTTTCTTTCCGTCAGTGGAGAGATGAAGAGATGCTCAAAATGTCTATCCGGGAGCTCGCTCACGTCTTTCACTTTCCAGTCGGTGTTGTTGGTGCACCACAACTCAAGACAGCGCGCGCGACTTCGTCCCCAGCCCCTGAAGATATAAAAGAGGGTAGTGGAGTACTCTTGGGAGAAAATAATTACCGTGGGACCGTTAAAAAGATTTTTATGGAGAAAGAAGACCGAGTCAGACATACATATGTGATCGGTCAGACGGGTACTGGTAAGACGACTGTACTCAAGAATATGATCATCCAAGATGTTCACAATGGTGATGGAGTCTGTTTTATTGATCCGCACGGTTCTGATATTAATGATATCCTAGCCAATATTCCACAAGAGCGCATCGACGATGTCATTTACTTTGATCCGTCACATATGGCACGCCCGATGGGACTTAATATGCTTGAGTACGATATCAACTATCCTGAACAAAAGATTCTGATCGTGAACGAACTCTTGGCTATTTTCAATAAGCTCTTTGATATGAAGACAGCCGGGGGTCCAGCGTTTGAGCAATACTTCCGAAACTCAGCTCTCTTGGTTATGGAAGACCCTGAGAGTGGATCAACACTCCTTGAAATCGGACGTGTGTTGGCAGATAAAAATTTTCGTGATTTGAAACTGGAAAAATGTAAGAATCCGATTATTAAACAATTTTGGCAAAATGCCGAGCAGACAACAGGGGATCAATCACTCGCTAACTTCGTGCCGTATGTCACCAACAAGTTTGATGTCTTTGTCTCAAATGACATCATGCGTCCAGTCATTTCTCAGCAAAAATCAGTCTTCAACTTCCGAGACATTATGGATAATAAAAAAATCCTCTTAGTGAATCTCTCAAAAGGACGACTCGGTGAAATCAACTCAAACTTGATTGGTCTGATTATTGTCGGTAAGATCCAAATGGCGGCACTTTCTCGTGTTGATATGCACGGCCAAAAAATGAATGACTTCTATCTCTATATCGATGAATTCCAGAACGTGACGACAGACTCAATCGCTTCAATTCTCTCTGAAGCTCGCAAGTATAGACTCTCACTCACGATTGCGCATCAGTATATTGAACAGATCGAAGAAAATATCAGAAACGCTGTTTTTGGAAACGTCGGCTCGATGATTGTTCACCGCGTCTCACCTGAAAATGCTGAAGTCTTTGCTAAGCAGTTTGAACCGGTCTTTACTCCACAAGATATTATTAAGCTCGAAAACTATAATTCATACGTGAAGATGCTCGTTCGTGGGATGCCGACCAAGCCGTTTAATATGAGAGAATACCCATCGCCGAAAGGGAACGAGGCGATTGTTGATAAAATAAAAGAACTCTCATACTACAAATTTGGACGCGCTCGAGAGGAAGTCGAAGCGGAGATTATGGATCGCTATAGTAAAATGTTTTAAGCCAGTATGATTGCTAAAAAAATATCCCTTACGCATGCCAAAGAGAATAAACTTTTTTATTTTGTTGCCAATGTTGTTGTGTATAGAAAAGAAGATGGTCGGTGTTTAATACTCAAGAGGAGTGACCAAGAAGTCGTTCACCCAGGAAAGTGGGGAGTGATTGGTGGTAAGATGGAATGGTCCGATTTACCCGTCGATAAGCCGGATTGGATTAATGGGGAAGTTTTAGATTACAATGACTCTATTGAAAAACTCTTGGCTCGCGAAGCAATAGAAGAAGCGGGGATACAAATTGATTCCTCTTTTCACTATCTTCATTCAAAAAGTTTTATTAGACCAGATGAAGTGCCCGTCGTTATGATAAAATTTGCCTCTTTTTATAAAGGAGGTAATATTTTGTTGGAAAAGAATGCTTTCTCTGATTACGCTTGGGTAAACGAAATAGAGATAGACAAATATCAATGTATTGATGGGATAGCCGAAGAAATTAAAACCACCATTACCGTAATGAAGGAAAAATAATTTAAAAGTATTAAGGTGGTCAGTGTAGTACAAAAAAATCCTTGCAAAACAAGGATTTTTTTGTATAATAGATTCATATGAAAAAATTAGAAAGAACATTAATTATATTCAAACCAGACGCTGTTCAGCGTGGGATTGTGGGAGAAATTTTGAGTCGTTTTGAAAAAGCAGGTCTTAAGATGGTCGGAAGTAAGATGATTAAGCCAACGCGAGAGGAATTTTTCCATCACTATGAAAATATTGGGAAAGTTATCTCACGTCGTGGACAAAAAGTCTTTGATGTCACTCTTGATATGATGAGCACTGGTCCAGTACTTGCATTTGTTTTGGAAGGAGTTGAAGCAGCAGCTCTTGTGCGTAAGATGGTTGGATCAACAGAACCGAAGAGTGCTCTACCAGGGACAATCAGAGGGGACTATTCTCATATGAGTTATGCTCATGCGGATGAACATGAGATTGGTATTCCAAACCTGATTCATGCTTCAGGAGATGCAGAAGAAGCAAAATTAGAAATTGCTCACTGGTTTTCAGAATCTGAGTTGTTTGATTACAAGACTGCTCACGAACATTTTACTCAACCTAAAAAATAAAATTAATATCTAATAAAATCCCCGAAAGGGGATTTTATGATATTATATATGTATGAAAAATATAGAAGTCGAAATCAGGGGCTTACTAACACAAGAAGAGTATAGCCGATTAAACTCATTTTTTTCTGGAAACGGGACTCCTGTAGAAGAAAAAGAAAGAACACTCATTGACTATTCAACTTATTTACCGAATGAAGGTGTTCGTGAGCGTACAAAAGATATTCGCGTTCGAGTAACAAATGGATTTCCAGAAATAATAGTGAAGTTGGGAGCATGGGGTGGTTCTGAAAGTCGCAAAGAATTATCTTTCAAAGGGAAAGAGAATGAGTTTGAAACATTAGTTGAAATATTTGGACATCTGGGATTTACTAAAGGAGTGCTCTGCAAGAGAAAAACAAAAGCATACGAGTATAAAGGAATTGAATTTGCGCTTGTTGAAGTTCCGGACCACAGTTATTATTTTGAAGCAGAAAAAATGGCTAATACAAACGATGATCTAAGTAAAGTTGAGCAAGATATTCTCGCAGTTTGTTATGAACTCAATCTTACGATTTTAACCAAAGATGAGTTTTTTAAATATATAGATAGCCTGAATAAAGAAGCTAATGAGATCTTCGAGTTTGAAAAATTTTCAGAAGGATATTTTAAGTAATTTTTAAGAAACATATTTTTTCTTGCATCAAGTCCGTTCTTTAAGCTATACTACGTATAGGATTATTGAAAAGTATTACTTAGAACGCGTATTACTAGGGGCCCAGACGTTGGATTACCTTTTGGGGTAATACACAGGGAACCCACCTTTATTCCAAAGGACTATAGTAATATCCGATCGATAATCCTAAAGAGTAATCACGTTGTTGCGTGATTTTTCTTTGGAAAAGTTTTCTCTCATTAGAATATTTTATACTGTTGTGTTCACAAGATCTATATCTTGTGTTTTTTTATACCAGAGCGTGAACTAAAGGCAAGCTTTCATCTTTAAAGTCTTTGTTGATATACTGTATGTATGAGTACTACACTTTCAACGATTACATTTTGCTCTGGCGCAGGGTCTGTGACCGGAGCGAATTTTTTATTCGAAATCCCACATAAAGACGGAAGAGTTTTAAAAATATTGATAGATTGTGGGCTAGAACAATCAACTAAAATTGCCGATGAAAAAAACTGGGTTCCATTTTCATACGATCCAGCTTCAATTGATATTTTATTTATTACTCATGCGCATATCGACCACATTGGGCGTATTCCAAAGCTCATGTATGACGGATTCAAGGGAAAGATTATTTCGACTGATGCGACTAAAGATTTAGCTCACCCGATGCTCCTCGACACCATCATGATTTTGGGAGGGAAGGAAGAATACAATCTCGATAAAATATACAGGCAAGCAGTTTTAAAGGATATTTTCGCGAATTGGGATGCATATGAATACCATGAAGGCATCAACATATCAGATGAAGTGTCAGTTGTTTTGCGAGATGCAGGCCATATCTTAGGTTCAGCTATGGTTGAGTTTTCAAGAAACGGTAAGAAGATGCTCTTTACTGGGGACTTAGGGAATTCTCCGTCACCACTTCTTCGTGATACAGAAAAGATTACTGACATCGACTATATGCTCATGGAGAGTGTCTATGGTGATCGTAACCACGAAGCGCGAACTGAGCGTCGAGAGAATTTAAAAAAGTCTCTTATTGAAAACTACAATAGAAAAGGCGCACTAGTTATTCCGACATTCTCTTTAGAACGTACCCAAGAACTTTTGTATGAGATAAACGCTTTTGTTGAGTCTCGCGAGATTCCACAGATGCGCGTTTTTCTTGATTCTCCGTTGGGTATCCACGTGACTGATGTCTATCGTAAATATACAAAGTACTTTAATAACGCTGCTCAAGAAACTATTAGGAAAGGGGACGACATCTTTACCTTCCCAGGACTTCGAGTGACTCTCGATACAGAAGATTCAAAAGATATTTTAAGTTCACCCTATCCGAAAGTAGTCATTGCCGGCTCCGGCATGAGCAATGGCGGCCGCGTCATGCACCATGAACACAACTATCTGCCGAATCCGAACAATACCATCCTCTTGGTGGGCTATCAGTCTGTCGGAACAATCGGGCGTAAGATTGAAGACAAAATTGATTCGATCTATCTCTTTGGCGATAAGATTCCCGTCCGTGCGAGAGTTGATAAGATCAGTGGATATTCAGGGCACAAAGACTCAGACCACCTCTTAGAGTTTGTAGCAGATAGTGCTAAGACCTTAAAGAAAGTATTTGTCTCGATGGGGGAGCCGAAGTCATCACTCTTCCTTGCTCAGCGGATTAATGAGCATCTCGGAGTGGATGCAACTGCACCATTTGAGAATGAGAAAGCATACATAGAGTTTTAAGATATAGAGTAGAAGGGTAAACAAAAAAGCGAGGCATCTGCCTCGCTTTTTCTGTGTACTAGTTGTAATTATTTCAACTTCGCCAATACTCGATTGAATGTTGCGATGTTATTCTCTGCCATATCAGCCAAGATTTTTCGATCAATCATGATATTCATTTCCTTCATCTTTGCAATGAGTTTTGAGTATGAAAATCCTTCTTTCGTACTTTCAGCACCGATCTTCACAGTCCAGAGCTTTCGGAAGTCATTCTTCTTATCTTTTCGGTGAGCGAATGCATGAGATCCTGCTTTGTTGATAGCTTCTTTTGCAGCGGCTTCTTTCGTACTTCGTCCGAATCGGTAGCCTTTTACCTGCTTGAGAACATTAATTCTCTTTTTGTTTTTAGTTGTTCCTCTTTTTACGCGTGACATAGATTAGTATAGATTATGAATAAGGAAGGAGACGGCTTTTGAGTTTGTTAGTCATTTCAAATTCTACACCCTTTCGTCCAGCCAATTGCTTTGTTCGACTTTGCTTTGCATTGAAATGGTTAAATCCAGGCTTTCGAGCCATGAGCTTTCCAGTGGATGTCACTTTCAATCTTTTTGATACTGATTTATTTGTTTTCATATAAATTATTTCTTCTTACTGTCTCGTTCGATGGTTACGAGGAATCCTTTTGGATTTCTCTTTAATTCTTCAGCAATTTTGTATGGCTCAGATATCAAGTGGAGAATCTTTTGCAATCGGCCCTTCAAAAATTCTTCATTGATATATTTGCTTCTTCCTGGAAGGAAGAGTTCAACCTTGATTCGGTGACCTTCTTTGAGCCACTTGCTCGCTGTTCGTGCTTTGAGTTCCAAAGCATCGTCACCAGTTCCAGGTTTGACTTGAATCGCCTTAGTTTCTGTTGGTTTCGATCCGGCTTTCATCTTTTTTTGCTTCTTAGCCAGTTCGTATTGGTATTTTCCAAATTCCATTATTTTTACAATGGGAGGAGTCGCATTTGGCCCGATCTCAATGAGATCAAGTCCCTGCATTTCTGCTTGTTTCAATGCGTCTTCTAGAGGAATTACTCCAATATTTTCACCTTCAGATCCTATGACACGCACTTCTTTGGCGCGTATTTGTTTGTTGATTCTTTCTTTCAAAAATTGCGAATTAGTAACACTCTATAATTGATAAAAACTATTATAACGAGAATATTACGAATATTCCTATAATAGCGTGTTTTATAGAAAAAGTCAAAATCCCGTAGTAGATTTTGGCGAAGCAAGGATTGTGCCCTTCGGGTATCGCCAAAATTCACTATGGGGCCAAAACCTTATTCTTTATTCTTTTAACACCTGTATTTCTCGTGCAGTTACAGTGTGAGTCCAGAGTGTCTGAATACATAAGAAAAATAGAGAAAACTACCGAAATAAGAAAAGATGACTGCCTGAAGGGTAAGCTAATTTTTTGAAATTGTAAAAAATTCCACCTCCTCTTCTTTTCCTTGAATTGACGTCATGTACATCCTTCCGAGTGTTATTAAAAACGTATCACTATCTAGTGAGAATGATTTTTCGTAATTGTTGAGAAGGAGTGTTATTTCAGTGTCGGTCTTTTTTGACCGTATTGTAAACTCTTTGGGATTGGAATCATTTTTTCTTGATAGAGAGAAATCATCAAATTGTGCAAAAGAGAAGTCAGGTGATAGGGTAATTTTCTGGCCGTATTGTATAAGTGTATTTATTTGTTGACCACCGGAAGAATCGATTTTGTTTTCGTAGGGTACAGTACTGTTTTGATTTTGGACATTATTTTCTTGTTGATTTTTTATCTTAAAATTTTTCTTAAAAAAATAATACGTGAGTATGATGCATAAAAAAATGAGAATAATCAGTATGCTTGATT
Source organism: uncultured Candidatus Saccharibacteria bacterium (assembly GCA_964514225.1). Classification (GTDB taxonomy): domain Bacteria; phylum Patescibacteriota; class Minisyncoccia; order Phycocordibacterales; family UBA9973; genus CAZEPT01. The sequence continues at coordinate 1,850 of CAZEPT010000010.1, read as the reverse complement.
TTGCTTGAGTGTTCATAATGCCAGTATATCAAAAAAATGTAATAATAAGATATCTATGTACACCATCTTAAAGGAAATAGGGGAAACACCGCTCGATTGTCTCAAACGTGTCCGGGAAAGAGAAGGCATTTCGATGGATATTCCTATGACCTACGCCGGCCGGCTCGATCCGATGGCTGAAGGCCTGATGATCATACTTGCAGGTGAGGAGTGTAAAGAGAAAGACCGCTATCTCGGACTCTCGAAAGTCTATGAGTTTGAAGTCTTGGTTGGTTTTGAAACAGACACCTATGATTTGTTAGGGTTGGTGAACAATATAGGAACTGAAATAGTCTCGTCTGATCGATTCGGTGAAGTGCTCAATATGTTCGTCGGCGAATACGACCAAGCCTATCCGGCATATTCATCAAAGCCAGTCGACGGTAAACCACTTTTTCAACATGCAAGAGAAGGGAACAAGATAGAAATTCCGACCCATCGTGTGACGATAGAATCTCTTACCGTTACTGGTGTCAGGGATGTCACAGCTAGTGTTCTTGAAAAAGAGATCACGGAAAAGATTGCAAAAGTAAACGGTGACTTCAGACAGAGTGAAATAATCAAAGAATGGGAACGTGTTCTTTGTGGTGTGAATGAACAACAGTTTCAACTATTTTCTTGTCTTGTTTCTTGCGAGAGCGGGACCTATGTCCGTCAGCTCGTTCACGATCTTGGAGTAAAGCTCGGTGTGCCGTGCGTGACCTATTCGATTAAGCGCACGAAAATAGGGGAGTATCAAATGTTAAATGATAAAAAATAGAAATCAGACATAAGGAACTTGACAAAATCTGTTTATTTACTATAATATAATAGAGTAATTTTGCTCGTTTAAAATCAAATATTCTCAAGAATGAGTTTACAAAAAGAAATGGCTACAGCTGGACAATTTGTTCAGTACAGCCTCCTGCTTTCCACAGCAGCAGTCGAAATCCTGGAATTATCTAATATTTCAAAAGCAGAAATGCAACAGTATTTGACCCCACCAAACAATGGAACGGTTAAAGAAATTGCACAAGCTCTTGTGTCTCAAATGCTCGATATTAAAATCAATATTTGGAAAAGGGAGCAGCAAAAAGTATCTCTGTTTATGAAAGAATACTTCAACTATGATGTAGATTGGAGCACCTTTAACCCGAGTATAGATGTGTTTAAGGAGTTTCCTCATATAGAATGCATCCCTGCCAGCTTGACCCCCGATGATGCACTTAATGCCTACGCAAAAAAGTTTGGAAAAGATAAGACATACTGTTATTATCGTGACCAAAACAAAACAATTGCCGAAAGCATGCAAACACAGCAAGACAGGCCAAACAGAGACAGATTTATTTTACATCGTGGGGGACAGGAACCAGACGCGATTTATCTCAATAAATCATACGTTGATTTCCATACAGATGGAAAAACATACATGATTCCTATCGAGGGTCTGATGGCCGCATTTCGTTATCGTGTTGAAACCGGCAAGATGATGGATGAAAAAGGATTGACGCGTTTCCACGCGCTCGATTCTGGTGGCTGCGCGATGAACATGTGCGGGCGCGACAATGGCAGGCTCCACGTCGGCGGGGACGATCGTGACTATCGGAGCAGTGACCGCGGTCCTCGTGAAGTAGTTTCTTTGTAATTCTTTTTCTTTTTTTATCTTTTAACTCTTAGTTCCCGCTTTCCAAAAAGCGGGAATTTTTTTATACACTTTTTTTTACCAGCTCTATTTTTTCCATAATACTCTCTCTATCTTTTGCTTCGCCGAAGATTCTAATGATTGGTTCAGTGTTTGATGCGCGTAGTTGGATCCATGAACTATCAGAAAA
>CAZEPT010000009.1:0-17932 GCA_964514225.1 uncultured Candidatus Saccharibacteria bacterium | reverse complement strand
TGTTGCCAATACTCGATTTTGAGTCGAGTGCGTCTACCATTCCGCCACTCCGGCATGTCGTGTCGTGATATTTACACACTATACACCATTAATCCACTTTTTTCTACTTTGAAAAATTGAAAAAATCACTATACTGTATACATGGCAACTCTCTACTCGAACTCAATATTTTTTATAGAAGTCGGCAAAATTAATCCGAATCCATTCCAGCCGCGCCGTGAGTTTGAACCTCATGCATTAAATGACCTCGCACTATCAATCCGCCAGTATGGGGTCCTTCAACCGCTCGTCGTATCTCGAGTCGAAACACTCCAAGAAGACGGCAGTATGAAAGTTGAATATGAACTCATTGCTGGAGAACGTCGTTTGCGTGCGTCGCGCTTGGCTGGACTCGCTCAAGTGCCTGTCGTGATCCGTGTCGGAGATGATCCGATGACTAAACTTGAGCTTGCGATCATTGAGAACCTTCAGCGCGAGGACCTCAATGCTGTCGAACGTGCCCGAGCATTTCTCCGTCTTCAAGAAGAATTTAATTTCACCCACACTCAAATAGGAGCTAAAATGGGCAAGAGTCGTGAATATGTTTCAAACACACTTCGCTTACTTCAGCTCCCAGAAGAAATCCTAAACGCACTCTCAGAAGGAAAAATTTCAGAAGGGCATACGAGACCGCTCATGATGCTCTCAACTCGCCCTGAAGAACAGCTCGTCTTGTTCAAGGAAATAGTTTTTAAGAAGATTAGTGTCCGTGAGGCAGAACGTATCGCTCGTCGTATTGCAACTGACAAAGTACGTAAGAAGGAATATATGATCGATCCGGAAATCGCAACCTTGGAAGGCAAGCTCCGTGATGCACTTGGTACTCGAGTTCATATCGAAAAGAAAAATGTTGGCGGACAAATCACGATTGATTTCTTCTCAGATGATGATCTGAATACTATTTTAGGTTTGATTGAAACAAAAAAAGGAGAGCTCAACATGATGGATCGGTACGCAACTCAACAACAGACAGAAGTTCAGACACCAACACAAATACCAATTGTTTCTAGTGATGCGCAAGGTGTTCAGTCTATTACTTTAAATGATACATTACCTACGGTTGAAGAAAAAAATCCTGAGGAGTATGCGATTGCAGAACTTTCACAAGACTTAGAGAACAATCCGCAGTTCCTTGATGATCGTTCAAAAGAAGAAGTGGTCAAAGACGAAGAAGATCCAGATCTCTATAACATCAGTAGTTTTTCAGTTTAGTTATTAGTAATAAATAAAAATATCTAATTACGAATTTCTAATTACTAATTCAATACACAAGATCATAATACAAACACAGCGGGCGCCTTTGGCGCCCGCTGTGTTTGTATTATGATTAGAAATTAGATATTGGTAATTAATAATTTTTTTCCTACTTCTTCAAAAATGGAATATACTTCTTGAATTCACTGAATCGATCACTCAGAGAATTTTCACGGAGATACTGATTAATTTTGTTTCGAGCGATTCCAGTTTTAACGAACTTGAGCCACTTTTCGTTCGGGTGGGCATTTTTTGCTGTGACTATTTCACAGATGTCTCCACTTTTGAGTTTACTGTCTAGTGCTAAAAATTTACCATTAATCTTTGCTCCTGTGGCAGAATCTCCAATGTCGCTATGAATGTGATACGCAAAATCGATGGGAGTCGAATCTTCGGGGAGGTCGATGACGTCACCTTGTGGAGTGAAGACGAATACTCTATTCTGGAAGAAATCCATTTTGAGTGATTTAAAGAAATTATCAGTCCCGTTTATTTCTCCTTGGGTATCCCTTAATTGTTCTACCCATTCATATTGTTTCTTGAGATCGGCGTTTTCGAGTTTGATTTTTTCTTTGTAGGCAAAGTGAGCGGCCACACCATATTCGGCTTCGATATGCATCTGCTCAGTTCGTATTTGAACTTCGACGATTCCACCGGTTCCCGTGAAGACTGTTGTGTGGAGTGACTGGTATCCGTTACTCTTAGGAAGAGCTATGTAGTCTTTAATTTTTCCTGGAAGTGGTTTCCATGATCCATGAATGACACCGAGTGTTTGGTAGCAATCTTCGATTGATTTGACTATGATCCGAAGGGCGACGATATCGTAGACTTTGTGAATGTCCCCACTGTATTTTTCAAGCTTCTTCCACAGTGAATAGAGATGTTTGATACGATACTCTATTGAGACTGGCGTGACATTTGCTGTTGTGAGCTTTTTTTCGAGCTCTTCTTTGAATTGAATGACATGTTTTTCATCAGCATCTTTTCTTTCCGCTAATTGTTTCTTAACGTTGTCATATTCTTTAGGAAATGCAAAAGGGAACGCGGCATCCTCAAGTTTACCTCGGAGCTTTCCCATAGAGAGTCTGTTGGCAAGAGGTGCATAGATCTCAAGGGTCTCAAGTGCGATTCTTTTTTGTTTATCAGGTCTGACGTGTTCAAGTGTCTCGACATTGTGGAGACGATCGGCGAGTTTGATAATCAGCACACGGAAGTCTTGCGCCATAGATACAAAGAACTTACGGAGGTTTTCAACGTTTCTTTCGATACCTTTATATTTGACTGTACCGAGTTTGGTCACAGCTTGAACAAGGCAGAGAATCTCACCTCCAAATTCACGCTCGATGTCTTTTTCAGTTACTTCCGTGTCCTCTACTGTGTCATGAAGAAGTCCAGCGGCGATGACGGTCGGGGACATGCCGAGTTCAGCTAGATAATAGCCAGTTTGAGCGACGTGTAAAAAGTACGGGTCACCACTTTTCCTGAACTGGCCGGCGTGAGCTTTCTCAGCGTAGGTGTAGGCGTGGGTAATGAGCTCGATGTCTTCTTTGGTTGGTTTATTAAGAAATGAGGTAATATCATTGATTTGTTTCATGTGTATATGGTATCAAATATACCCAATATGTGCTATGGTGTATGCAAATCAAAAATCTTTCTTATGACAACAGAACAAACCAGAATTCACTCTATTATTGGACTTCTTTCTTTATTAATTACTTTTTTTCTTTCTTTAGTGTTTGTCGTATCTCTAAAGAATAAAGCAGGAATTATTTGGAACATTTTTCCATACATATCTTCAATTCCTGTGATTCTTTGGGTGGTCATCATAGGGATAACAGTTCTTGTGACACCTCTTTTTATTTATCCAGTATGTGAAATGTTGGGTGGTGGTATATTGCGGGTGTATTGTTTTTTTAATAAAAACTCTGATTTGTATGATAACTTTAAATTGCCTGTTAATACAGATAGACCAAGGTATAAAGGTAGTAGTAGCCTTTTTAGCGGACCTAATCCAAAATATTGGAAAGACGAGGATAATTAAAAAATACCATAAATTTAAAAAGCGGCACAGTGTGCCGCTTTTTTATTTCTTCTCTAGCTTATGAGGATTGTGGTTTTTACAGACTTTGTTACTACATCTCTCTGGGATTGTTTTAGGTCACAAGTAAAATTCCTGACGGAATTTTACTTGTGACCCCGACTCGCGGTTTTTGCCTCGAGCTTCGCTAAAACAAAAACATCGCTCCGTCTCACGAAGACCATATGGCACGCAAAGTAGTTTGCGTGCTAAGAAGTCGGTGTAATTTTATGCGGATTATGATTTTGGCATTGTTTATTAGAACAACGTTCCGGTATGGTCTTCGTGCCTTCCATCATCAAACTCTCGCACATCGGGCAGATGTTGCCGGTCGGTTTTGTTTTTATTGCATTCTTGCAGTCTGGATAGTTTCCGCATGAGTAGAAAATACCAAAGCGCCCACGGCGTTCTATCATATTCGCTTTCTTGCAGGTCGGGCACAAGACTCCACTATCTTTCTTTTTAGCTTCTTCTGGATCTTCTTGAATATATTTACACTTTGGGTAGCGTGAGCAGGAGATAAATGTCCCAAAGCGTCCTTCACGGATGACGAGTTTTCCTCCACCGGAACCAGTCTCGGCTTTTTGTTTTCCTTTTTTATCAAATCCGCACTTTGGACAGATCTGCCCGATCTCTTTGGGAGGAGCGAGTTCTGTCCCATCAAAGAGCCGTGCGCCGGCACATTCTGGGTACGTACTGCAGGAGAGGAATTTTCCATTTTTACCGAGCTTGACGATCATATCCTTTCCGCATATTGGACATTTGAATTCTGTTGGAGCGTCACCGAGTGTGGTGATTTTACCGAGTGTGTCTTTTTCTTTGACGTCTTTTTGAAATGGCCCGTAAAAGTCAGTGAGCGTTTTAAGATAGGTTCTTTTACCAAGGGCTATGTCATCGAGCTTGTCTTCCATATCGGCCGTAAAGGTGTCTGATATGTAGTCGGCGAAATTTGCTTCAAGGAAACTTGAAACGACATCGCCAGTATCAGTCGGATAGAGTGTTCGGCCTTCTTTCGTCACATACCCGCGTTCTTCGATGGTGCGCATAATAGATGCATAAGTCGATGGTCGCCCGATACCGCGTTCTTCAAGTTCTTTGATGAGTCCGGCTTCACTGTAGCGTCCAGGTGGTTGAGTTTCTTTTTGAGTGCTCACTAGATCAATGAGTTTGAGTGTCTCTCCGATCTTTGTTTCAGGGAGTTCGACATCTTCACCTCGTGCGCCAGTGTCAGCCAGGAGCCATCCTGGAGAGATAACGCGTGATCCGTTGGCGGAGAAGTTGGGGAAGTCTTTCACCTCAACGCCTGCTTCAATTTTTGTTTTGAGAAGCCGGGCATCAATCATTTGAGATGAGACAGTCCTATCCCAGATGAGCTTATAGAGCTTATGTTCATCGTCAGTGGTTCCGGCCGAAAGAGTTGATGCATGAGTCGGACGAATCGCTTCGTGAGCTTCTTGAGCGTTTTTGCTCTTTGTTTTGTACGTCCGTACCAAGACGAATTCTTTTCCATATTCTTTAGCGATTGTTTCAGTAATTTCTGTAACAGCACTTGTAGCGAGTGTTGTCGAGTCAGTACGCATGTAGGTAATGTATCCTTTTTCGTAGAGCTTCTGAGCGATCTGCATGGTCCGAGAGGGGGAATAGCCGAGCCGGGTACTTGCTGTTTGTTGAAGGGTTGATGTGGTAAAGGGTGCGCGAGGTGAGCGCTTCTGTTCAGACTCTTTTAATTCGAGTACTTTCCATGTTCCTTTCTTTCCTTTTTCTAAAATATTTTCTGCGATTTCTTTTTCTTTTGGTTCAACACTACAGGTGAGTGTTAAACGTTCTTTTTTTTGCGTTTCAAATTCTCCCCCTAAGACGAAGTACGTTTCAGGAATAAATGCGCGAATTTCTCTTTCGCGTTCCATAATGATGCGGAGCGCTGGAGATTGAACTCGTCCAGCAGAAAGACCGTATCGGACTTTTTTCCAAATAACACCAGAGAGGTCATATCCAACAAGTCGATCCAAAACACGACGAGCTTCTTGGGCTTTGATAAGATCATCGTCGAGCGGGCGAGGTTTTTTGATCGCTTCGACGATCGCTTCTTTCGTGATTTCGTTGAATGTCACACGAGAGATAGGGGCTTTAATTTTTTTGTCTTCTTTTAAGAGTGTATCAATGTGATATGAAATTGCTTCTCCTTCACGGTCCGGGTCAGTTGCAAGTAAAATTTCTTTTGCATCACGCGCGAGTTCGCGGAGTTCTTTGACTACTTTTTCTTTCCCCTTGGATATTTCATAGTGGGGGATAAATCCAGCTTCTATGTCGATAGCTTTTTTATTTGAAGAGGGAAGGTCGCAGACATGTCCGACTGATGCACGTACAAGAAACTCGCCAGCGAGGTATTTCTCAATTGTCTTTGCTTTTGAAGGTGATTCAACGATAAGGAGTTTCATCTATACATAAGTAGTACCACCTCTTACTTTTTTTGGCAAACAGAAATTTTTTTTCTTTGACATTTTTTAAAAACAAGAGTATTGTGTATTCAAATAAAATATCTCACAATGAAATTATTTACATACTTTTTACAGGATGGATTTTTGGATAGTAAGAGGGTTTTTAGTGGAAGTGAAGGTCACACTATTGAAATTAAAGAAGGTAAGCTTACTATTAAGCATATTGGCTCAAGTGAATTTACTTGTATGTGGACACCTAAAGGGAAAGTCGCTCAAATGCTTGATTTAACCACCGGAGAGTTAGAGTGTTTATTTTTTTTGGATTTAATTAATCCATCAAATCGAACATGTCAGAATAATCAATTTACTTTCCATCAATGTTTACTCATAGGTGGACTGAAAGATGACACAAATTCTTGTTGGATTTCTGGTCTATTGAAATTAAACCATCATTCTAAGGTAACAATGGGAAGCACTATTTTTACTTTCGACGGTGAAAAAATTCAAAAAAAATAATTAACAGAAGGAAGACTTTCATGTCTTCCTTTTATTTTTTACTAATGACCCCGCCTTCATCCAAGAGAAGGTCAGAGAGTTCCATCTGCGACATGAGAATATTAAATTCTTGGATCGGGAACCCTGAGAGTTTTAAGAGTGTTTCTTTAAGAACCGGTCCGGCAAAGAGGAATGCGAGGATTGTTTTTTCTTGCCCGGTTAGATTTTTTTCTTTGTGGATGTTCTCTTGGGTATTTTTGTCATTACCTGGATCAAAGCCGAGTGCTTGGAGAAGATCGAGTGATGAACAAATCGGATGTGCGCCGTCTCTGATGAGTCTGTTTGTGCCCTGTGAGTTTGAAGAGAAAATAGACCCTGGAACGACATAGACATCTTTATTGTAGTCGAGTGCTAAGCGAGCGGTTATGAGCGTCCCTGATTTTTCTTCTGCTTCAATAATAAGCACTGCATCGGAGAGTCCTGCCATGAGCCGATTACGCCGTGGGAATGTCCAAATAGCTGAAGGAGTCTCTGGGGGAAATTCAGACACAAGGGCTCCACCTGAGAGAACTATTTGATTCGCTAACTGCCAGTTGCTCCTTGGATAGAGGACATTATTATCGAGTCCTGATCCAGGGAAGGCGATCGTGCGTAATCCTGCTTCGATTGCTGTTGTATGAGCAATCGTGTCGATGCCGATCGCGAGCCCTGAGACGATGGTGATCGGATAGCCTGCCAGACCTTTAATTAATTCTAGACAAGCATTTCGCCCGTAGTTGGTGTATTTTCGAGAACCGACGACAGTTAAATACACGGTGTCGTTTTGGTGAGGAAGTTCACCCTCTATCCAAAGTTCTTTGGGTGGCTCCGGTATTTCAAAAAATTGTGGAGGTATTTCACTTCTATTCAATTTTCTCATAATGTGAGTATACCATTTTGTGATACTATAGAGATATAAAAGAATTAACAATAAAAGTGTATATGAAAAATATTGAAATCAATAAGAGTGTGTTGTATGGGGTAATTGGTCTCTTGGTCGGGGTGCTTATTTCCTCATCTCTTCCTTGGGGTGATAGGGACGGAAAAATGTATGATAAAAAAATGATGCACAGAATGCCTGATGGAACGATGATGGAAAATAGTCATGATATGTCGAGTATGATGGACGATATGAATAAAGCGCTAGAAGGAAAAACTGGCAATGCGTTTGATCAAGCGTTTCTCTCTGAAATGATTGTCCATCATGAGGGTGCAGTCTCTATGGCGCAGAAGGTTTTGGAAGTTTCAAAGAATCCAGAACTCTTGAAACTTGCAAACGATATCATCACTGCTCAAAATAAAGAGATACAAATGATGAAAGCCTGGCAAACAGCTTGGGTTAAGTAAGTTCTCAAAGTAGTAAGTAATCACAGAAAAAGGTGCAGGTAAAGACTGCACTTTTTTCTGTGTATTTGATCAGTAATTTTTAATTAGAAATTTATAATTCGCTATGTTATACTAGCGCTATGTTAGATATAAAATTCATCCGTGAAAATAAGGACGTTATCAAATCTGGGGCAGAAAAAAAACATATGTCCTTTGATGTCGATTTTTTGATAACACTTGATGATAAACGACTCGAGCTCCTCTCAGCCGTTGAAGGATTTAGAAGCGAGCAAAATGCGGTCTCAGATAAAATACCAACCGCGACTCCAGAAGATCGCGCTCGTCTCATTGATGAAATGAAAATCGTTAAAGAGCATCTTACTGAAAAAGAAGGGGAGCTCGGATTTGTCATGGAAGAGTGGAAGCGCTTAATGCTGGGGGTTCCGAACGTTCCCGATATTACCGTACCTGACGGAGAGAGTGATGAAGACAATATGGAAATCCGCACATGGGGTGAGATTCCGCAATTTAGCTTTCCGGCTAAAGATCACATTGAACTCTGTGAAAAAAATGATTTAGCTGATTTTGAACGGGGAACAAAAGTCTCTGGCTTCCGTGGATACTTCCTCAAAAATGGCGGAGCACTTCTTGAAATGGCGCTTTGGCAGTATTTCAATCAAAAGCTCGTCGCTAAAGGTTTTACTCCGATGATTGTTCCGTCACTGGTCAGTAAGAAAACACTCTTAGGTACTGGATACTTGCCAGGTGGAGAAGATGACCTCTATAAAACTCAAGATGATGAGTATCTGGCCGGTACAGGAGAAGTTGCGACCATGTCATATTTCTCAGATGAAGTAATCGATAAGAAAGACCTGCCGGTAAAAATCGCAGCATTCTCTGCATGTTTCCGTCGTGAAGCCGGAAGTCACTCTAAAGACACAAAAGGTCTTATCCGTGTCCATGAATTCTACAAGCTCGAACAAGTCATGCTCTGTGAAGCAAATCATGCGACCTCTGTTGAATATCATGAGTACCTCACACAAAATGTCGAAGAGATGATCCAAGAGCTCAAGCTTCCATACCATGTCGTCGTGAACTGCGGAGGGGATCTCGGACAAGGCCAAGTCAAAAAATACGACATCGAAGTTTGGATGCCGTCACAAAATAAATACCGAGAAACACACTCATCGTCATACTTCCATGATTTTCAAACACGTCGGCTCAATATTCGTTACCGGGATGAGGACGGCAAGCTCCGCTATGTTCATTCACTCAACAACACTGCAGTCGCAACTCCGCGTATCCTTGCGTGTATCATGGAAAACTATCAACAGGAGGATGGGACTGTCCTTGTTCCTGAAGTTCTGATTCCATTTATTGGTAAGACTGTTCTCTAGGCCACTTTTCTCGTATGTTTCAAAAGAAAGGACCACTGAGAGGAGAATCTCCAAAAGCTCAATTGCTTCGGCAGAAAAAACGTAATCTTAAAAAAAGAAAAGCACTCTTTTATGGTACCGTTCTGGTTATTTTTCTTGGGCTTGTTATTGGATTTTTTTGGCTACCATTTCTTCGGATTAAACAAATAACTATTTCTCCGCTTTTAACGATCGAAGAAGATGAAGTAAGAAATTTTGTCGATGCTCGAATATCTCGCAATGTACTTCTTGTGTTACCGGGGGAAAATATTTTTTTGATCAATAAGAAGTCTCTGGTGAAAGTGTTAAAAAATGAGTATTCAGCTATTGATACAGTAGAGGTTAATAAAGATTTTACTGCACTTCACTTTGTCATAACAGAAAGAAGCCCAAAAACTATTTGGTGTCAGAACCAAGAGGGAAGCAGTCCATGCTATTTCATTCATGAGGATGGGACAATATTTGAAGTTGCTGGAGAATTCAGTAACCCGCTCTTTTTTGTCTTTTATACACCTCTTGAAAAACAAGATGATCCTATTGGGTCCCTTGTGTTACCTGTAGAAGAATTTAAACGCGTCACCGAAATACAAAAACTTTTGGCGACATACGGTATCAGGCTCTATGGCTACAAAAAAAATACTGATGGTGACGAGTCGTTCCTTTTGACTCCCATCATCTTAGATGGATCACCGAGTGCATATATCAAATCTCAACAAATACAGTCTTCGGAGACTGTCGTGTCGAAGATCGTTACTTCACTCAAGAATGCAAAATTAAAAGAATCAAAAGAAGGACGTTTTGCAACCCTCGATTATATCGATATCAGGTTTAATGATCAGGTAAGTTTTAAATTTAAATAGTATGCAAGGGTTTTGGGAAGAGTTAAAAAACAAAAGACCATTTTTTGTCTTAGCACCGATGGCTGACGTGACGGACGTATCATTTCGACAAGCGGTGGTGAAATTCTCACGAAAAGGCGAGCCAGGTGGCGGACCTGATGTGTTGTGGACAGAATTCGTCTCAGCTGATGGACTTATCTTGGGTGGAAAAGAATCGCTCATCAACGATCTCAAGTTTGAAGAAAATGAACGGCCTATCGTCGCTCAGCTTTTTGGAAGCAATCCTGAAACCATGCGCCAAGCAAGTAAACTTGTGGCTGAACTCGGCTTTGACGGTATCGATATCAATATGGGCTGTCCTGATAAGAGTATTGAAAAACAAGGAGCCGGAGCCTCGATGATCAAGAATCCAGGAAGTGCGGAAGAAATCATCCGCGCTGTCAAAACCGGTATCCATGATGCAGGAAAAATTATTCCTGTCTCAGTCAAAACACGTATCGGCTACCACACGCCTGAAATTGAGACGTGGATTCCATTTTTACTCAAACAAGATATTGCTGCACTCACGGTCCACGTTCGCACCCGAAAAGAACTTTCAAAAGTTCCAGCTCGCTGGCAATTTTTAAAGCGTATTGTTGAGCTCCGCGACCTGTTTGCACCTCATACGCTTATTATCGGCAACGGTGATATTACAGATACGTATATCGGCAAAAAGCGCGCCAAGCAATCAGGTGTTGATGGTGTTATGATAGGACGATCTGCACTCGGGAATCCATGGATATTTGATGAGCACTCAGTTATTAAGACGAGTTTACTTTCTATCCCAAGATTTATTTCTCAATTCCTCCCATCAAAGTGGGTCAAGAAGCTGAAGGGAAGTCGCAAGTATACGGTCGTCGAGAAAACACAACAAGAGCGCATAGAAGCGCTTCTGTACCATACTGAACTCTTCGACAAGTACCTCAAGCATCACAAGAACTTTTCAGTCATCAAAAAACACATCAAAGCCTATATTAATGGTTTCCCAGGAGCCAAGGAAATGCGCGCTGAGATTTTTGATACGGTGAACTCGTACAAAGAACTCAAAAACTTCTTTGAAAACAAAGAAAAGCCAGATAAAATAGATCCTTTGTAATTTATCCTTTATCACTTATAATTACCTCATAATGAATTACGAAGTTCTCTACCGAAAATACCGCCCTCATGTCTTTGACGACGTCGTTGGACAAAAGCATGTTGTTGATACGCTCGTTTCTCAAATAGAACAAGGTACGCCATCTCACGCCTATCTTTTTTTTGGCTCACGTGGAATCGGTAAGACTTCAATTGCCCGTATCTTTGGACGCTCTTTAGGTATTTCAGATATTGATGTCTATGAGATTGATGCTGCCTCAAATAGAGGAATCGAAGATATCCGCGACTTGCGCGAAGCCGTCAGGACTGCGCCATTTGAATCAAAGTACAAGCTCTATATTATCGACGAGGTTCACATGCTCACCAAAGAAGCGTTTAACGCACTTTTAAAAACTCTCGAAGAACCGCCGGCTCATATTATTTTTATCCTCGCGACAACAGAAATTGAAAAAGTTCCCGAGACCATTTCATCTCGCTGTCAGGTCTACACACTTGAACGTCCGACTGAAGATACGCTCATGCATCATGTCGTCTTTGTTTCAAAACAAGAAGGATATACGATCTCACTTGAAGATGCTCTGGTTATCGCTCGAACAGGGGACGGATCATTTCGCGACACCTTAGGTAATTTACAAAAAGTGCTCACTGGCGTGACGGGTAAAAAAGTGACCATAGAAGATATCGAAACAGTCCTTCGCCTTCCACGACGCGTGCTTATTTTTGATTTCATGACAGCGCTTGCTCGGAAAGACAAAGATGCACTTGCGACGCTCCTCTCTGATATCGAACGCCACAATTTTAATATGCAATTGTTCTTAAAAGAGGTGATTAGCCTGTTTCGTGAACTCTTACTTGCTCGCTTCTTGCCTGAACAAAAGCGCGACGAAGTAAGTAAAGAAACTCGTACTGTTGTTGACCTCTTGGTCAAAGAAAATTCAACCGTTATTCAATCAAAAAATATCTCCCGCTTGATGACGGCTTATTTTGAATCCCGAAATACATTCCTCAAAACCCTTCCGCTTGAACTTGCCGTGGTGGATATACTTGAAGAAGGGAAATAATAAAATAATAAACAGCCCGGCGCTTTAGACGCCGGGCTGTTTATTGGTAATTAGAAATTTTTTTAGTTTATCTCAATATCTAGGTAGACGATCTCTGGGAATTTCTCAGTGATCTTTTTTTCTATTTCATCAATTCGTTTACCAACGAGTCTTGGTATGCGGTCAGTCGTCTTGAACATGAGCTTGGTGAATTCACCGAAATCGTCTCTGATGTATTCAAATTCTTCCTTGAGTTCGCCATCATCATAAATCTCTTCATAGAGCGGACTCCCGTTCCATTCAACTGTTGTATAGACCCGGTACTGGCCGATGTCGATGGCAACTGACTTGAAGTCTACGACATGCTCGATACATGGATCTTCATTCATGAACTGGATAACTTTCTTTTGAGTCTTCTCATCAAGGGGTTTTCCGATAATGTAGATATAGTTTTTGGTGATGAGGATAATTGCTAAGATTCCGAGAATCAGACCGATTAAGATTCCACCGATTGCATCGTACATATAATTTCCTGTTACGAAGCTTACGTACTGAGCGATCATAGCCACAACGACACCGATAACTGCCGCACCGTCTTCATAAACAACAGCCAAAGTCACTGGGTCAGCATCTTTGAAGAGTGATAAGGAAAATTTCTTTTCTCCTGTAATGCTTTTGACTGCAATGTAGAGTGTGATACTCTCAACAATAAAAGCAATTAACAGGACGATGATACTGAGTAAACTGTTTGTTGGAGCACTTGCGTGATGATTGATTAAAGAGGTGATTGAGTGGTAGACTGTCACACCGGCACCAATAAAGAGGACTCCGCACGCAGAGATGAGTGACCAAAAGAAGCGTTCGATACCATAGCCATATCCGCGGACGTGGTCAGCTGGTTTCTTTGAACGATTAATACCGATGAGTAAGAGTGACTGATTGAGTGTATCAGCAAAACTGTGCACACTCTCGGCGAACATGGTCGTGGATCCTGTGATTGATGCCGTGATAATTTTAAGGATCGTGACGAAGCTGTTTCCTAAGAGTGCAACAACGACCGAGAACTTGCCGTGGCTTTCTTTGTGGGTGTGTTTCATTATGTATGTAATTAAATCAAATTTTGTGAGCGCGCGCTATGTTATTTCAAAAGACCTAAGTCTATTGTTTCGTCGATCTTGATTTCTTTGACGAATTCAGGGACGTGAGAGACGAGGATCATCGCGCCGTCGTAGGCGTTGAGTGCACGAGCAATGACTGGAATGTGACGGAAGTTGATGTGATTAGTGGGTTCATCTAAAATAAGGAGCCCTGGTTTTTGGAGGACGAGTCGCGCAAAAGCAACGAGTCCTTTCTGTCCCTCTGAGAGCGAGCCGATTTTTGTGTGGATCATATCTCCAGTAATCAGGAAGCTTGCAGCAGTACTCCGCATTTTATGTTCGTCGAGAACCGGCATGACAGCAGCGAGTGATTTATAGACTGAGTCGTCAAAGTTGAGCGTTGAAAAATCTTGTCTGTAGTATCCGACGCGGATTTCTGGATCAATAAAGAGTCCTTCCGCTGTGCCAGTAGCGAGTGATTCCAAGAGCGTTGTTTTTCCGATACCGTTTGGACCAGAGAGGAGGATATGGGTATTACGCCGCAGTGACAGTTCGAGCTTCTTTTTGATTGGTTTGAAGTTCTTAAGGATTGATATCTCAGTAATGCGCGCTATCTCTCCAGTAAATTCCGGTTGAGAGGGTATGGTGAATGGTTTGATGGTTTTGTCTTCTTTTCGGACATCTACCATTTCTTCTTCGAGTTCTTCAGCCAGGTCTCGCATGCGTTTTGCTACAAGACGAAGCCGTCCTCCTTTATGGGCAAATTCATTTGATTTATCTTTCTTGGCTTGGATTTCTTTGGCGAGTTGGGCATTTTTTCTATTTTCTTTTTCTTTTTGCGCCTCTATATTTTTAACCACATCGAAATAGTCTCCGACGTAGTATTCAATTTTTTTCGTATAGACGTCGAGATAGAGGACCCCTTCAGTAAATGAGTTTAAGAAATCAGCATCATGAGAAATAACGAGAACTGTCTTTTTGTAATTCTTCAAAAAGTCCGTCAGGTGTTCTATACCTGCCTTATCTAAGTTATTTGTTGGTTCATCGAGAAGAAGTATGTCAGGATTTTGAATCAGTGCTGATGCTAAGAGAAGACGAGCTTGCTGTCCGCCTGAAAATGACCCCATGATCCGGTCATGGACTTTTTCATGTCCACGTAGGTGAACAATCTCAAGTACTTCATCAATTCGAGGGTCGATATCGTAGACTTTTTTAGCGAAGCATTTTTCAAAGAATTCTCGGACAGTGAGTGTCAGCTCTGAACGTGGGATAACCTGTCGAGAGAGGGCAATCGTATTTTTCTTGTCTATATAGATATCTCCGTCTTCTGGCTTAGTTGCACCAGTAATAAGGCCGAAGAGGGTGCTTTTACCGGCACCATTCTGGCCCATGAGAGTAATCTTTGCTCCACGACGAATAGAAAAATCCACCTCAGTGAGGATGGGCTTGTTTACTCCATATTCAAATGATACGTTTTCAAAACGAATGATAGTTTCAGACGACATGATATGTGAATAATTATAGCACAAATTTCTTAAAAATACTACATAAAAAAACTGCTCCGTTGTGGAAGCAGTGTCAGTATTCTAATATTTTTCTTTTTTGTCAGCTTTTAGGCGTGTATTATTTCTTCTTCGTGTAATAAGAAATAGTATGTGTCATTCTGTTTTTTGAGTGCGTATGTGTTTCCGTCTTTTTCATCATCCAACCATTTTACGTTTTTCTGATTTTTATAGAGTCCTTTGATAAACTTTCCGTTACAGTGTTTACTTAAAAGTAAATCTCCTTTTTTATTTTTACCGCTGTATATGTATATTCCTGGGGTAAGTTTTTGCGGCTTAGAATTATTAGAATCAAGTATCCTGGCTATTGTAAGACCGGAGATACAGATAGCACCGAACACCATAAGAGTAAGAAGTATTTTTTCATTAGGTGTAAAAGAGCTGTATTCTATAAATAGAATACAAGAATAGAGTTTAAGCATAAAAGTGTATATTTAGAAGTTTTAAAATAAGTTTTTTCATAATAAATGTACCATGAGTTTTTTTGAACGTCAATATGCAGAGTCTGACAGGAGAGTATACTTTTTATATGACTAGTTTGTTCTCAAAAAAGTTGTGGCTATTGCCCAAGCGATCCCCAAAGGGCGCGTTACAACCTACGGCACTATTGCTTATCTCGCTGGTGGTGGAAAGATGGCCTCCCGGAGTATTTCCTCTATTTTAGGCAAAGCGTACGACAGTGGAATTACCAACATCCCTTTTCATCGGGTCGTCTACAGTGGCGGGCGAGTATGGATGAGTAGCGACTATTATGCAAGGCGAAAGAAACTCTACAAAGAAGAGGGAATTGAAATCGATGAGAGAGGGTACGTGAAGGATTTTTGGGATCTCTTGTGGGAAGGAAAAGAGTAAGGAAGGTAATCCTTTCTGGAGCACTATAAAATATATTTTTGTGCTGTACCTCCACACCTATATTTTCTCTAGTGTTGGAGCTACATTTCAAATACGTTGTAAAAATATGGGTGTGGGGGTATACTCCCAGATAATGAATAAGAAAACAAAGTATACAAAAATCGTGGCCACACTCGGTCCGGCATCAACTGACAGAGCAGTACTGAAGGAAATGTTCCTCGCGGGCGTGAATGTTATTCGAATGAATTTCAGTCATGGAAGCCACCTCGAGCATCAAGAGCGCCTCAACTTAGTGAGAAGCGTCGCCAAACAAGCCGGTGTTCGTATTGCAATACTTCAAGACCTCTCTGGTCCAAAGATTCGTATTGGAGATTTTGAGGAAGGGAAGACAATCTTGAAAAAAGGCCAGGCTTTTACTCTCACAACACGACCTGTCGTGGGTGATAATTCTATGGTTCATATTAACTATCCAAAACTTCCAGAGGAGTTGCGAGTGGGCGGGACCGTCATGATTTTCGATGGTAAGATAGAGCTCTCTGTTAAAAAGATAGAAGGAACAGAAATCCACTGTACTGTTGTCGCTGGCGGAGAAATTTCTAATAAAAAAGGCGTCAATGTTCCAGGTGCAAATCTCTCAATCAAATCTCTGACCGAAAAAGATAAAAAAGATCTTATGTTTGGAATTACGAATCATGTTGATTTTGTCGCATTTTCTTTTGTCAGGACAGCGAGCGATGTATTGGAACTCCGTGCGCTTTTAAACAAAGCAAAATCAAAAGCCCAGATAGTTTCAAAAATAGAAACAGTTGAAGCAGTCCAAAATTTTAATGAGATTGTTGAGGTAACCGATGCTGTCATGGTTGCGCGCGGAGATTTGGCTGTTGAGATCGGAACTGAAAATGTTCCTGTCTGGCAAAAAAGAATTATTTCCCTTTGTAATCAAAAAGGAAAACCCGTCATCACCGCAACACAGATGCTCGACTCGATGGAGCATGCACCTGTTCCGACACGGGCAGAAGTATCTGACGTGGCGAATGCTATTTTTGACGGGACCGATGCACTCATGCTCTCGGGCGAAACTGCTGTGGGGATGTATCCAGTCGAGACTATTAAGGTTATGACAAGTATTGCACTAGTTACTGAGAGTTCGCTTCCCGGGAGGAAGTTTATTGATCTCGATAATACAGGAGATACAATCAATGCCGTAACGCTCTCTGTTGTACGTGTTGCTGAAGATGTCGGAGCGAAAGCAATTATCGCTTTGACTGAGTCAGGGCTCACTGCTCGTATGGTCAATCGCTTTCGGACACCATTTCCAGTGTATGCAGTCAGTCCTCATGAGACCGTCCTGAACCAAATGATGCTTTCATATGGTGTAACGCCAGTTGACCTAACATGTTCACATACTGTTGACGCCTTTACGAAAGAAGTGACTCAATTTGTTTTAAAAAATAAAATAGCAGGAAAGGGAGAGAAGGTGATCCTCTCAGCTGGTATGAAGTTTGGAAAAGTAGGAAGTACGAATAGTTTGTTTGTGGTGGAGGTGTAGGAGGATATTAGTTAAAAAATAAAATCTGGAGATTTTTGAAGATTTTGATTTTTATCCCCAATGATCTTTTTTAATTCATTTATAATTTGAATGTAATGTTCTTTGTTTTGTATTTGACTAAATCTAGAATTAAATTTTTCTTCCTCATCAGTTGTTAAGTATGGAGATGCGATACTTTGTAGCTGTTTGTAATAAGCAATTGATCTGTTTATGTATGTGATTTTTACAAGACTGAGCACTGTTATTGATATTAAGAAAAATGAATAAGCCAAGAAGATAATTTTAACAGATCGTTTATGTTTTCTTGCCCAATTTTTAATTTTTGAATTTTCAGTATTCTCATCTTTTTCTTTCTCTCTAAAACTTAAAAATACCACTCCTATAATAACCCCACTTAAAACACCAACTTCCAAGCTTAATACTTTTAAGCTAACTTGTTCATAAAAGCCTCTAGCAATATTTAGATAGATATCATTTTTATATTTTTCGATTCCCAGTGTTGATATAGTTAAAGCAGTTTTACCTATAAAATTAAAAATATTTCTAAAAATATTTTCCAATAGGGCACTTCCGATGATAGAAATAAGAAGCGTCCAGAAGAATGTTTTAGTGCTTAGAATTTTTTTCATAATTTATTTTAATAAAAATCTATCTTAATACTAACAGCATATGTCCAGCAAGGACTCTTTCGTTACACGAACAGTATACCTTTTCCATCCCTACGGGACAAGGAAAAGGTTTTCGAGTCCTTGACGCAAAGTGTGCAGCCACTTTGC
>CAZEPT010000008.1:0-18258 GCA_964514225.1 uncultured Candidatus Saccharibacteria bacterium | reverse complement strand
CATCAGCACACCTGTCATCAAAAACCAGATTGTCCTTCGAGGTACGGATGAAGCTGGGGTTGCAACACTCGAACTCGTTATCGAAAGCGCAAAGAAATTATTCCTAACAGTAAAAAATAGTATTGATCTTAGCTTACAAGAAAATGGAGCATAGGCATATGGTATACAAAATTTTTAGCATTCTGTTTTCTTTTTTCGTCCTTGTTAGCCCAGCATTTGCACAACAAGACACCCCTGTCCCCGTCCCGGCAAAACAAGGCTCAGACATTAGCCTCAATCCTCTTAAAGAAACTACTCGTATCGGATCATACGAAACATTAGCACGACTTCCGGGATTGCCGGCAGTGATTGACCCAGGACTTGAGAAGGGAGATGCGGGGGCATTTACCTTACCTGAATATATTAAGGTACTTGTTCGAATTGCCATTGGAGTGATTGGGATACTTGCTGTAGTGATGATTGTGATTTCAGGTGTGCAGTATATGGGAAGTGCGATGGTGACTGAGAAAGAGGGAGCAAAGCAGAGATTAACTGGAGCAGTACTTGGACTCATTTTGGCTGTATCTTCTGTACTTCTTTTGAGAACTATTAATCCTCAGTTGACTACGCTCAAAATCGGTGACGACAAGTTCCAAGGGGGAGTGGATGGGGTGGCGGCACAACTTAAAATACCTGAAGCACTCCTCATAGAATACTCAAATAGTAAGGGTAGTGGAACAAACATCAACATTGGAGAAGCAACTGGAGCCAGCGCCGAGTTAGGTGAAAAAACAATCAAAGAAAGATGTGGAGATCTAACTACGATAAACAACTTGGACGCCGTATTTAAATCAGCTGCTGGACAAGCTGGAATTAGTTGTAACTTATTAAAAGCTACATACGTTCTTGAATCATCTTGTGGAAAAAATCTGAGCAGTAAAGGAAACACAGCTGTCGGAATACTCCAACAAGAAATGTCAGCAGTAAATGAAGTAAACCAAACATTCAAAAAAAATTATACATCTAGTGACAGAAGCGACAAGCAAAAAGCTGCAGAAATTGGAGCCTACTACCATAAGTTTATTCAAGCAGCTGGGTGTGACACAAAAAGTAAAACAAATGTCTGTGATGCATCACAAGCAAAATATGCCTTGGCTGCATATAATGGTGGACCTGGTACAAATAAACAATCCACCGATTGCACTGACCCACAGACCCGTTGGGAATGTTCAATAAATCGTGGAGGATACGAGATAACACACAAATATGCTATTGGCGGGACTTCAATTTTACTGTATCTAAATAAAAGTAATACTGGTTGTTAAGGTTTCCATAAAAATTCGCTATACTATACATATGATATTTTCTCATCAAAAAAAGATAGTCCATTTGATTATTCTTTTTATTTTTTCATTTTTTCTTACACCAACTGTCTTCGCACAAGATGCAATACCTTGTTTTGACGCAAATCAAAAGCAAATTCCTTGCCCTACAGGTAGTGGGAATGGTGCTGTCACCGTCCCACCTGACCCAAGTAAGACAGGCTCAGACATTAGCCTCAATCCTCTTAAAGAAACTACTCGTATCGGATCATACGAAACATTAGCACGACTTCCGGGATTGCCGGCAGTGATTGACCCAGGACTTGAGAAGGGAGATGCGGGGGCATTTACCTTACCTGAATATATTAAGGTACTTGTTCGAATTGCCATTGGAGTGATTGGGATACTTGCTGTAGTGATGATTGTGATTTCAGGTGTGCAGTATATGGGAAGTGCGATGGTGACTGAGAAAGAGGGAGCAAAGCAGAGATTAACTGGAGCAGTACTTGGACTCATTTTGGCTGTATCTTCTGTACTTCTTTTGAGAACTATTAATCCTCAGTTGACGAATTTGAGTATTGGAATCGTCGCAGATGGACAGTGGTGTGCACAACCGGAAAATCAAGCCAAGAAGAAAACTGCTGAAGATAAAGAAAAGAAAATTTCTGACTTAAAAAAAGACAACAAGCCAATACCTGAGGCAACAAAACTAACCCCAGAGGAGGTTGATTTACTCAAGAGATTCAGGGAGAAGTGTGCCGATGGAGCCGCTTCCACTCTCGGGCTACCAGAAGAATTAAAAGTTGATTACGAAAGAGAAGATCTTCCCGCTGGTGCAGTAGCTCCAAATGGTGTTAGTAAAGAATGCACAGGAGGAATGGTTACAATTGATACCGTTAACCAAAAAGGACTTCTCGCATGTAAAGACATCGCTGAAAACTTCAAAAATATGGTTGCTGCTGCTAAAAAAGATGGAATAACTTTGACTGCCTACGGAGGACGCACAATGGAATCACAGATTGCCCTTCGAAAGAAAAACTGTGGGGGTAGTTCTCAATACAATGTGTACGAAAAACCAAGTGGACAGTGCAAACCTCCGACAGCTCGCCCAGGTAAATCTATGCATCAACTGGGTCTTGCTTTTGATATTGGAGAAAATGGAAAAACCATCTGCTATCCAAACAACAGTGCTTCATGTAAAAGTAGAGGGAACAAAGCGTTCCTTTGGCTTGAAAAAAATGCTGGTACCTATAAACTCTTTAACTTACCATCAGAGGCATGGCACTGGTCTGTAAACGGAAAATAGTTTATTTGAATATCTAAATACAGTATACTAGATATATGCGATTCAAAAAAATTCTTATAGTTCTTGGTGGACTGCTTGCACTCTTGCTTGTAGTGAGCTTACTCATGACCTACCTCGGCTATTCTAAAGCAAAAAAAATAGACAGTTCAACGCAATTCAAAGATTATTTTCCTTTTGGGAAAGGTGGCGTCTTTGACCTCCTTGGTATTGGAACGGGAAATAATCAAAACCCTGACGGAGGAAACGTTACTGTAGATGATGAACCAAACAATAAACTCATTCGCGTCTCAGACGAACCGGTCGCAGGATATACATTCGTCCAAAAAGAATTCTTTCCAGACAGTACACCTGTTCCAGCGGAACAAGAAACTACTGTAACAGTTACTCCTGTCGGAGTGTTTGAGCGAGAATTGAAGCTCGGTTCGACAGGTGAAGATGTGACTCGTCTTCAAAAGACATTAAATGCCTGCCCGGAACTTGGACTGTCTCAAACAGGGCCAGGATCTCCAGGAAAAGAAACAGCAACATATGGCGAACGTACTGTCGAAGGGGTCAAAAAATTCCAGCTCAAATTCAAAGCTGAACTCATCACCGGACAAAACCTGACAGACCCGAGTGGAATACTTGATACACTTACTCGAACAAAACTCTCAAGTCCGTTCGTCTGTCAAAAAACAACAACAAATACTCCGACCGTACGACCTGGAGCAGTTTTAAAAACAGTCATCCGGTATATAGAAAAGGGGACAGGAAATGTCTATGACTTCTTGCCAGAGAAAAAAGAAACGAGCCGATTAACTAACCAAACAATTCCTCGGATCCAAGAAGCATTCTTTGGTGATAATGGAAATAAAGTCTTCCTCCGCTACGTCAAAGAAGATAACCAAACAATCGAGACCTACTTTGCAACTGTTCCAAAACAAATCCTCGGGGGAGATGGAAGTGAAGGAGAGCTCGCAGGAAGCTTCCAACAAAAAAATATTATTGATCTGACCCTCAACCCTGATAAAACTACAGCATTCTTCCAAACCATCATCGGAACTAACGCCCAAGGGGGACTCATGACACTCGCAACCGGAAATAATAAACAATTTTTCTCATCGCCTTTTTTCGAATGGCTCTCGCAATGGGTCACACCAACACAAATCACCATGACAACCAAAGCAAGTGGGTTTGTTGTTGGACACATGTATATCCTCAACACAGGGACGGGCAATATGGAAAAAGTTCTGGGAGATATCTTCGGCCTGACGACTAATACAAACCCTGAGCTCTCTAAAATCCTCTTCAGTAAGTCAACAGATCGAAGTTTTATCTTTGGTATGCATGACCTCAAAGATGGAAAGAATTACAGTTTAAACGTCAACACACTTCCAGAAAAATGCTCATGGAGTAAGACTGGCGGAACTATCTACTGTGGAGTACCAAGACTTATACCTGGTGGAGTCTATCCTGATGATTGGTATCAAGGTATTTCGCACATGAGCGACCAGATAATCCGTATTGACCCGACACAGCTCTATGACAATGAGATCTTAGTTGATCCAGAAGATGAGGGTGTTGTGATCGACACAGTCAACATCCAAGTAGACGATGCTGAACGTTATACTGCCTTTATGGACAAGACAACAAATATTTTATACATGGTAAATAACTAACAAGACGCAAAATACTAATTTACAATGAAAAGCGAGTGCCCTAAGGCACTCGCTTTTTTTATGTTATATCTCAATTAGAAATTCTGTATTAAAGATTAAATTCATCGGCTGGCTTAGCCACATATTTGATGACAACATGTCGGTCTTTTCCAACGCCTGCAGACTCAGTTGTGATATCTCCGTAACTATCAAGATATTCATGTATAACACGGCGCTCAAAGGGGTTCATAGGGTCAACGTCAACTGAAGATTTAAAGAAACGAGCGCGTTCAGCAAGCATATGTGCGGTCGTTTTAAGTTGGTCGATCCGCTTCTTGTAAAAATCATTAATATCAAGAGTTACTGCTCGAGCGGTCTCTTCATTAAAGTTCTTCTCAATAATTCTTTTGACTAAGTACGTTATTGCTTGAAGTGTTTCACCATCTCGGCCCAAAAAGAACCTGCTTTCTTTAGTATGGAATGAAAAGAAGAGGGGATTCTCAGGATCTTGCTTAATGACAATTTCATCAGTACCAGCTAAGTCTGTATTTTTTAAGAAATCCCGTATGATGTTTTCGATAGATGCGTTTTCCATAAAGTTTTACGCATGAAGTGAACGTTTAATAGCACGCTCTTGGATAAGAGTAACAACATTGCTCACAATCCAGTAGAGAGCAAGGGCAGCAGGAAGTTTGATTGAAACGATGGTAATAATGACCGGCAAGATATACTTCATCTGCTTAGTCATATTGTATGCCATCATACCTTGCATATCATTTGTATTTGTAGGCTTTTCCTGGACGATCGGCTGATACTTAAGCTGGAAGAATTGACTGATTCCGGCCAAAAGCGCAAAGAGGATATGAGGCTTGGTGATATCAACTAAATTGAGGAAGTTTGGATTAATTCCACTTGGTGTAGGGAAGAATGAGTAGATAAGTCCTGTGTTAATTGAACCGAGTCCTGAAAGAAATACATGGTAGAGTGCAAAAAGAATAGGAAGCTGTATTAAAAGAACAAGACAGCTTGAAAACGGGTTAACACCTTCTGATTTATACAATGCAAATGTTTTTTGGGCTTGGAGCTGTTTATCAGGAGTCTCTTCTTTGATTAGATCAAGCTTCGGCTGGAGCATTTTGAGCTTAAACTGAGAAGTAATAGCCTTTTTAGACAAAGGATACAAAAGGATTTTAACCAAAAGTGTCAAAAAGATAACAGCAATACCAAGATCTCGTCCTGGAGAAATACTGACGAAAAACATCAATAAGTTATATAAAGGATTATAAAAAATCGTGTTCCAAAGTAGTTTCATACTTACTAGTATACACCATTTTACTGTTTTTCATAAAAAAGAAAAAGGAGGTATTTCTAGAGGAGGGGATCAACTTTTGGATCATTCCCTGGACGGCAAGTAGAAATGCGCTTGAGCCCAATCCCAATCCCATAAAGTACTCCATATTTGGAAATAGCTTGTTTCGTATATTCTGAACATGTTGGATAGTGCATACAGACATATCCCTTTGATATTCCAAGCTTTTTAGGAAGACCTGTGTCAAAAGAGAGGAATTTTTGGTAAAAAATAATTATATAAATTAATACCTTTTTTATCATACAAAGGTTATTTTTTCAAAGTCTCCCTGTATATCCTTTATTTGTATAGGTTTCTTTTGAAAAATAAAAATATACGAGCCGACAACACCTGACTGTTGTTTTATTTTCTCTGCAATCAGGGAATATGTGAGTCGTTTAATATGGTTTCGTTCCGTCGCTTTTTTGGCTATTTTCTTTGGAACAACCACGGCGGCTGTGAAAACATCATCTGGGTGCTTTCGGAGCATAAAAAAAGAACCTCTCGAGATGATTTTAGAATTTTTGAACAGTTCATTAAATTTTTTTCGAGAGATTCTTTCTTTTTTTTTAAGCATGGGTACTACTTATCTTGGCTTACTGTTAACTTTTTTCTACCCTTTTGTCGTCGGCGGGCAATAATTTTGCGTCCATCGGCAGATGCGCTCCGGACGAGGAATCCGTGAGTAGTTGCTCGCTTTTTCTTTTTAGGTTGGTATGTTTGTGACATATAGGGGATTGTACACTATTTTTTGAATTTTATCAATTTTTTGAATAGTCGGGGTTATTAACAGGTTGTACACAGGTTTTTGGGCAGGGGATTCATTAGGAATTTGGCAAATTACATATATAATATCTCCATGGAAGAAAAAAAAACTTGGGACGATATTTATGACCTCTGGGAAATCTGTTTAAAGGAAATTGAAAAGGATATCTCTCGAGCAAACTTCAACACGTGGTTTAAAAACACTGCTATCTTAAAAAACGAAGAGGGGACTATCTTGGTTGCCGTTCCAAATGAATTCGTTAAAGAGTGGCTCTTCAAAAAGTTCCACAAAACTATTTTAAAATCTCTTGTTCTCTATGTTCCTGAAACTCGTTGTGTTGAGTATGTCGTCACTCGCGTTGTTGACCTCCCACAAAAAGAAGTAATCAAGAAAGAAGCTGCGCTTCATCCTGATTTTGAGAAGAATCAAAAAAATGAACTTCCTTTCAATGATCTCTATATCAACAGAAACGATAACCTCAACCCACGATACACATTTCAAAACTTTGTCGTTGGGACTTTCAATGAGCTCGCCCATGCAGCAACACAAGCTATTCTCACACGACCTGGAACACTCTACAACCCACTTTTTATTCACGGCCAAACCGGTCTTGGAAAAACCCACCTTCTCCAAGCTCTCGGAAACGAAATAAAAATAAAGCACCCAGAAATGGAGATATTCTATACGAACCTCGAAAAATTCTCTTTAGATTATATCCAATCCGTTCAAGGAGGGGGAAATAAACCTCATTTGTTTAAAGAAAAGTATAGAAAATATGACTTTTTAATTATGGATGATATTCAATTCATTGGGAAAATGGAAAAAACCCAAGAAGAACTCTTCCATTTGTTTAATGCGATGTATGAAAACAACAAGCAGATCATATTTTCATCTGATAAACACCCAAGTCTTATTATGGGACTTGAGGAAAGACTCTTGTCTCGGTTTTCACAAGGAATGGTGGTCGACATTATCGAACCAGACTTTGAATCTCGTATTGCTATCATTAAAGAAAAGATAAAAAGTCTTGGTGTTGAGCTTGATTCTGAAGTTATCAACACGATTGCTGAGAATGTGAGGGTCAATATCCGAGAATTAGAAGGTGTCCTTAAAAACATCCTCCTCCAATCTCAAATGAAGAAGGAAAAAATCACTGTTATGGATATTAAAAACCTTTTTAAGACCAACATGAAGAAGAAGCGGGGGATGTCACCAAAAGAAGTTGTAAAGACCGTCTCAGGCTTCTATAACATCGAAGAAGACCTTATATATGAGAAGACCAGGAGGAAAGAGGTTGTGTTCGCGAGACAAATGATTATGTTTATCTTGCGAGAAGACTTTAATATCTCATATCCAGTCATCGGAGCAGAACTCGGGGGAAAAGACCACACGACCATTATTCACTCTTATAAAAAAATAAAATTGGAATTAGAACGAAATCCACAGATGCTTCAAGAGTATGAGGAGTTGAAAAACATGTTTAAATAAAATGAATAGCTGTGGGGATTGTGGGGATAAAAAGAAAAACAAAGAATAACTTCTCCACAGTCTTCACAAAAATATATAAAGTTTGGGGAAATAAAATTTCGAAAGACACATACAGAGTAAGACTAAAAAACATATTAACAGTTTACATTGGATAATAGTAATAATAAATATATATAATAAAGATATGAAGCTACACTGTGAATTAGATACAATCAAAAAAGCAATCCTTTCTTTATCTCGGATAACTGTTAAGAAAGAACAAAGTGAAACACTCTCTTGTTTATTTTTTATAATTTCAAAAAACAAACTTACGATTAGAGCTACAAACTTAAGTGTAGGAGCTGAGTATAAAATTTCAATTGAAACCAAAGACATTGAAGAAGAGGTAACTTTTTCAATTAATGCTCAAAATATCCAGAATATCTTTAGTTCTCTTATTTTGGATAAGAATGTTAAAAATATTGAAATAGAAATTACAGATAATCTTGTTAATTTTATCTACAAGAAAAACAAACTCCATGTAAAAAAACAACCAACAACAGATATTCCAACACTTCCAGATATTCGCGAAGAAAGTTTCACTATCGATAAAGCAACACTAAAAGAAGGTATTCAAACTGTTCTTTCAAGCGCTTCAAAGAGTGATATTAAGCCGGAGCTTGCGAGTATTTTTATTAATCAACAGGCTGGTAAGCTTGTGTTTGTAACAACAGACACATTTCGTTTAACTGAGTATTCTGTGGTGACTAAAAAAGAGTACTCTTTTCCGAGTATTTTAATCCCCTCAAAAAATGCTCAAGAAATATATAAAATACTTGATGATTCAACAGCAGTAGATGTTGAAGTGTATCCAGCAAAAAACCAAATTACTTTTGTTACTAAAGATATTTTTATCACCTCTCAGTTGATTAATGGATTATTTCCTGACTACACAAAGATTATTCCTACACTTAAGCATGGGGTCACTTCTTTTTTAAAGACTGATTTAATGGATGTGTTAAAAACTCTCAACCCTTTTATGGACATACGTAATCAGGTTAAAATGCACATCAACTCAAAGACACAAGAAATTGAATTCTATTCAAAAAATGATCTTCTTGGGGAATATAATGGTTCTGTAACTGCTAAGATTGTCGGAGACTCATTTGAGGTTTTAGTGAATAAGAATTTTTTGGAAGACATACTTCTTAAGATGCCAGAGAATGTTACTATGGTGATTAATCAACCACAAAAACCAATACTCATTCAAAGTGCCGACAATACTGAAGTACTCTGTCTCCTTATGCCGATGTCTCAAT
Source organism: uncultured Candidatus Saccharibacteria bacterium (assembly GCA_964514225.1). Classification (GTDB taxonomy): domain Bacteria; phylum Patescibacteriota; class Minisyncoccia; order Phycocordibacterales; family UBA9973; genus CAZEPT01. The sequence continues at coordinate 9,114 of CAZEPT010000008.1, read as the reverse complement.
AAATATATGGATCATATTGATCTCTATCTTCAAAAGAAAAATATCTTTCCTGTTGAAAGGAAGAAAGAACTCTGTGCCCAAATTATTTTAGAAGAAACAGAATGTGTGGTGTTACCTAGGTATATTTCCTTCTCAGGAAAAAAAGTGTGTTTAAAAATAAATCCACAAGAAAAGATGCATATCTTGTTTCATAAAAAGATACTCATTGAGCGCTTTAGTCAGAATCCGACACTTTCTTTTTATACAGAACTCTCCTAAAAGAAAACCCCCTATTAATAGGGGGTTTTCTTTATATATTGTTGAGCAGTTGTTGTAGTAGGGGTTGTTGCTCTTGAGGTTGATCAGGGTCTCCTGGTGGTTGATTTGGATCAACAGGTTGGTTCGGATCTATTGGAGCTGGCGGTGTATAAAAGAACGCTGCGATAGCTGCTTCCCAGTTGTTGAACTGAGGATCCGCACTTGGATTAGCTGGGGGAGCCCCTTGGGGGTCGTCTTTGTTTATGTAGTAGAGTGATGAGTGGTATCCGGGGATTTGACCTCGTACAAGGGGGTTAATGGACTCGTAGTTGGCTTCTGGTGTCGGTTGAGGGAAGGGAGTATCGGGATAAGTATCACCCATAGTGTTTAACACGTGAACAAACATCTTATTCCACGCTGGTCCAGCGATAGTTGATCCTGTATCAGTCATTGATCTTCCGTCATTATTTCCTGCCCAAGCTCCGATAACCATACTCTGAGAATAACCAATAATCCACGCATCTTTGTTGTTGTTGGTTGTACCGGTCTTCGCGGCTACGTTTCTTCCTGGAATATTGAGAGCTGAGTTAGGTGCGAAGACAAGCGTTCGAGCGTCGTTATCTGAGAGAACACTCGATACTTTGTATGCAGTATTTTCTTTCATAACTCGTTTACCTTCGGTTTGTTTGAATTCTTCAAGCATTTCTCCACTACTATCTTTGACGGAGAGGATTCCTGTTTCTTTTCTGTAAACACCACCGTTCGCAAATGTTCCATATGCATTAGCCATCTCCAAGAGTTTTACTTCGGCACCTCCCAAGACAAGTGACAGTCCGTAGCGTTCTCCACCCCCGGTCAGTGTTGTGAGGCCTAAATCACGAGCAAATTTAATCGCATTATTGAGGCCAACCATATATAGTGTCTGTACTGCAGGAATGTTGAGTGATGATGCGAGGGCCTTTCTAATAGAAACTGCACCATGAAATGTTCCTGTGTAGTTTTGTGGAGCGTAACAGACTGCACCAGCAACCATCGGTAAATGATCAGGTGAACAACTTGGATTGAATTCTGTTCCAACATCGAACATAATTGTTTCAGGTAAATAGCCTTTCTCGAAAGCGAGTGCATAGACAAATGGTTTAAATGATGAACCCGGCTGTCTGTTTGCAGTTGCGATATTGTAAGCTCCTTCAATTGTTTTATCAAAATAGTCTCGAGACCCAACCATAAAAAGGATCTGTGATGTTTTTGGATCAATCCCAACCATACCCATGTTTTCGGCGTTAAAATTATTTTTATTTGCAAGAGCGTTTTCTTTGACGAGTTCTTCTGCTTTTTGTTGAAGGTCATAGTCGATAGTAGTAATAACCTTAAGTCCTCCTTGGTTTACACGATCTTCACCGAATGTTTCACTTAAATAGTCTTGGATATAAAAAACAAAATGCGGTGCCTTAATGTTTCTACTGTCACTTGGACTGAGCTTAATAACTTCATTTTTTGCTTGAGTGTATTGTTCCTCTGTAATCATGCCGAGGTTTTTCATACGGAGAAGTCCGTAATCCTTTCGGATGAGAAGCTTATCGTTGTTTTTTCCAAACGGCAAGAAGTATGTTGGGCGTTGAGGAATTGATGCAATATACGCAGCTTCAGCAATCGTGAGTTCTTTTGCAGGCTTAGAAAAGTATGTTTGACTCGCTTGTTCAACACCATATACTGTTCCTCCGTATGGAGACTCGTTTAAATAAATGGCGAGTATTTCATCTTTTGTGAGTACGCGTTCTATTTTAACAGCTAAAATCCATTCTTTGATTTTTCGAGTAATGGTTTTTTCAGAAGAGAGAAGTGTGTTTTTGACAATTTGTTGCGTGATCGTCGACCCCCCTTGAGTGGTATCTGAAATAGCATTTCCGTAGACAGCCCTCATAATAGAAAGTGGACGAATTCCTATGTGTGAATAGAATCTATCATCTTCAATCGCGATTGTTGCCATTTTTATGTTTTCACCCATTTCGTCAAAGGGAATAACTGTGCGCTTGAACTCCTTGTGAATATCGTAAAGGAGAATTTTTCCTGTTCGGTCATAGAGTTGAGTGGATTTTTGGACAATGCGGTTCTCAAAGTCGTTAAAATCAGGCAAGTTGATAGTGCTAATCCAAATAAGTATTACTGTTGTAGTGAGAATTCCTAAACTGAGGATAAAGAGGAGAGTTTTTTGTAAGATAGGGTGCCGGGAAAAGAAAGAATTCTTGTTTTTGTGACCAGGGTGACCTGCTTTAAAGAAGTGTAATCGCTCAAAGATGTTTCGTCCTTTCTTTTTTAATGGTTTTAAAAGCATGTATTCATGATACCATACTCTCAATTTTTTTTAAGAATTATGGTATTATGGATGCAGTTATGATAGATACTGAAAAAAAGAGAGAAGATATTCTCACTCGCGCAGTCGGAGAGTTTATCGATCCAGATGGAAGCTTCAAAAAGAAACTTGAGGAAAGTCCAGAAAAAATCATTATCAAGTTCGGCGTGGACCCAACAAGGCCTGATATTCATCTTGGACATGCTGTAGTCCTCCGAAAACTTCGTCAGCTCCAAGACCTTGGATGTAAGGTTGTTTTTTTGATTGGTGATTTTACGGCTCAGATCGGTGATCCAACAGGAAAAAGTAAAGTTCGACCAGAAATCGACCAAATCGAAGTAGAGAAAAACATGAAAACGTACCTTGATCAGGTTGGAAAGATATTATTAACTGACCCGAAAGTATTCTCATGGATCAGAAATTCGGATTGGTATGTTTCAGTAAATGATATTATTGCTCCAAATAATAGAGTGATCAATATCACTATTGGTACTGAAGTCACTTCAACCCCACCACTTCCGAGTGGACATATTATAAATAAAGCAGAATACTGGGTCCGCACGCGCATGCAGAAAGGCAACATCAATAACTATACGTTTATTAATATTCTTTCAGTCTTAAGTAAGATGACTTTTGGACGGCTCATTGAGCGTGATATGTTTCAAAATAGACTCAAAGGGGGCGAACCAATATTTATGCACGAGCTTCTCTATCCGGTGATTCAAGGGATTGACTCGAACGTTCTTTCTACTATTTACGGAACGTGCGATATGGAAGTCGGCGGAACCGATCAACACTTCAATATGCTTGTTGGGCGAGAAGTTATGGAGATGAACAAGAGAGTTCCTCAGGCAGTGCTCTCATTCAAACTCTTAGTGGGCACTGATGGGAAAGAAAAGATGTCTAAGAGTCTTAATAACTATATTTCTATTATTGATGAACCAGCTGATATGTACGGGAAAATTTTGTCTATCCCAGATGAATCTATTGCGCACTACTTCGAACTCTGCACCTTTACTCCGATGGACCGGGTGACTGAAATTGAAAAAGAAATAGCAGGTGGGAAAATTAATCCGAAGGATTTAAAGATGGAGCTTGCTCGTCAGATTGTCGCGCTCTATCATGGTGAAGCAAAGTCAGAGAGTGCTGAACAAGAGTGGGTTTCGAAGTTTGAGAAAAAAGAAATTCCAGAGGACTTGCCTGAGTATGCACTTACAGGAACACTCGTTGATTTGGTTGTCGACGAGAAGATCCTTTCATCAAAGAGTGAATATCGCCGAGTACTTGAAGGGGGTGGTGTCCACAATCTGACAACTGGCGTTCGGATAGAAGATCCGGCCTATATTCCAGAGAAGGGTACTGTCATTAAAATAGGGAAACAAAAATTCTTTAAGGTGATCTAACCTCTCTATGGAAAAATCTCGGATGTCGAAAATTACTAAAATAATATTCTTTACTGTCTTTTTAGATCTTCTTGGCTATGGAATCCTTATTCCCGTTATTCCGCTTTTAGTAACTGATCCAACAAGTCCGTTTTTTTTACTCCCACCCACTGCGACACTTGAGTCTGGTTTAATTCTTCTTGGTTTTTTGATTGCCGTGTATCCGATCGGGCAGTTTTTCTCAACCCCAATACTTGGTCAGCTCTCAGATCGGTATGGACGAAAACCGATTCTTATTATCTCTATATTAGGAACCTCTATTTCGTATGTTCTTTTTGCTATCGGTATTATTACAAAAAATATTCCACTCCTCTTTTTCTCACGATTCTTCGATGGAATGACAGGAGGGAATATTGCCGTTGCTCAAGCAACGATCGCTGACATTACGACACCGGAGAATAGAGCTCGCAACTTTGGTATGATTGGAGCAGCTTTTGGACTTGGTTTTATTTTTGGTCCCTATATTGGAGGGAAACTCTCGAGCCCTGCTATAGTTTCATGGTTTAATCCAGCAACTCCGTTTTACTTTGCTGCAATCTTAGCAGTTTGTAACGTGCTCTCCATTTGGACATTCTTACCTGAAACACATGTTATCCGAACGATTAAGAAAATATCTTTCAGTAAATCAATCGAAAACATCAGAAGAGGCTTCGCTTTGCCAGGACTGAAGAATCTTTTTGGTGTCAGTTTTTTATTTAATGCCGGCTTCACTTTCTTTACAACGTTCTTTAGTGTTTTTTTGATCGTAAAATTCGGCTTTAATGAAGCCAAGATTGGTAATTTTTTTGGTTACGTTGGTGTTTGGTCAGTTTTCACTCAAGCTGTGGTGACGCGTTTTATGGCTAAGCGATTCAAACCAGAAGCAATCCTGTCAGTATCACTTTTCGCTTGTGCATTTATGCTCCTGATGTACTTTCTTCCGAGAGAGTCTTGGCAGTTATATCTCATACCACCATTCTTCTCACTTGCAGCAGGACTCTCGATGGTAAACTTAGGAACACTTATCTCTAACCGGACCGATCGCACTACCCAAGGTGAGATTATGGGTATTTCAGCCTCGATTACAGCGCTTGCCCAGTCGATTCCACCGATTCTCTCCGGGCTTATTGCATCACTCCTCACACCGACAACACCGATTCTTATTGCCTCCGGTATTGTCTTTATTGGTTGGATATTTTTTATGTACACCAAAAATAAGAAAGTTGCCCTAGCGACGCTTCCAGAAATTTCATAAAAAAACAGCACTGAGTGCTGTTTTTTAGTAGTCGCCATCAGTATCTTCAAATGATGGGTCGTCGTTGTCGTCTTCGTATTCGTCAAAAGGCTCCATACCTTCATCGTTGAGATCAAGGTCGAAAGCATCGTCCAAGTCGAGGGGTATACCCTCAACCAATAATTCATCTTTAATATCTTCTTCTTCGTTCATAAATAACTAATTTTTGTATATAGTTTTTGTATCAAATACAAGCTTCTTTGACAAGCGGTTTAAGAGGGATTTAGATTCTCTCATGGGGATAACCCCTTATTAATTTTTAGAGATGCAAATGTGCGATTGCCGTGAGGCCAATTGCAATGGCATCAAGCTCATCATCTGAGTGTTTTATTTCCTCCATATGGATTATTTTTGGAACCATTTTCATAACGGCTGTTTTGTCGGATTTTCCATACCCAGTCACTGCTACTTTGACCTGAAGTGGAGTGTACTCATGAACGTCGAGACCGTGCGCGCGAGCGGTGGCAATGATGACACCACGTGCATGGGCGACCTGGATGCCGGTCTTGAGGTTTGTTGCCATAAACAAACTCTCTGTTGAGAGAAGTGTTGGTTTGTACTGTGTACAGATCGCTTCTATCTTATTTGCGATTAACACAAGCCGGTCAGCAAAGGTTTCATCTTTGTTCGTCTTGAAACACTCAGAGTGGATGAGTGTTTCTTTTGAACCTTTTTCTTTTTTGATGACGGCAATTCCGACGCGTTCAAAACCCGGATCGATTGAGAGAATAATCATACAGGAAGTATAAATGATAAATGATAAATGAAAAAACTTTAGTGAGGTAAAATTTCATAAATCTGTACTATTGACTCTTTATTTTTTTGTTGCTATATTCAAACCAAACAAAATCCTTATACAATGAAAAAAATAACTATGGTACCCAATACTGTTTCTTTGACAGTAGAAGACGAGAAAATGCTGACCTTATTTATCCACTCAAGGCAATACCTTGATCGTGCAAAAATACACCAATACCTTGAGTTTAATGATGAGGGGTGGGTCTCTTTTTCAACCAATAAAGAAGAAAGAACCTGTCCTATTAGAGTATATTCAGATACTATAAAGTTTTATATATCTGTACAGTTAATAGATTCTAAAAAACATGTCTTTAAAGAAATTCAAGCGGAAACAGCAGAGTTTCTTTTAAAATGGATGACCTTTCTGGGTAAGGTTCAAGAGTGCCGTAAGATCATAGAAGCACTGTCAAGAATATACACGACTAAGAACAAAAAGTTTGAAAAAAATACGTCAATGGAATACGACTTGATTTCATTAATGGAGGAACGTATCACTATGAAGCAAAAGCAGAATGAGTTTGTTAAAAAACAAATGAATGTCGAGGCCGCAAATATGCGTGATTCTATAAAAGAACAGGAGGAAAAAACTATTCAATACCTTTTAAGGACATATCCCAAGCGAAAGATTTTCAAAAGTATCTATTTAAAAGAAATGCTCTTTGAGACAAGAACAGACTGCTATCTTCCAGGACTATATTGAAAACGGATAGAAAATACTAAAATGCTTTTCTTTACTGATACCAATATTGACGTTGGAGTACCCACCGTTTTATAATCAACTTAAGGATTAGGTACTAATTAATTTTCATATAGTAGTTTTTAATTGTTTTAAACTACAAAACGCTTTCCTGTCTAGGTGAGCGTTTTTTTATTTTCTATTTTTCATTTATACTTTATAATTAAACTCATATGTCACACTCAAAATTCGTCAAAAATGAAGGAAAGAAATCTAAGACTGGTGCCCAAAAGAGTAAGCTTTTTACTAAAGCAGTTAAACTCATTATGACTGAAGCTCGGGCTTCAAATGGAAACAGGGATGCAGCGGGACTCAAGCGTGCCATAGAAAAAGCCAAGGAGGTAGAAATGCCAGTAGACAACATTGAGCGCGCTATCAAAAAAGCGACTGAAGAAAAAGATAATCTTGAAAGTATTACCTACGAAGCCTACGGTCCGGGCGGAGTCCAGCTCGTCATCGAAGCACTTACCGAAAATAGAAATAAGGCCGCACAAGAAGTCCGTGCGATTCTATCAAAGAACGGCTGTTCACTTGCCGGTGTGGGTGCTGTTACTTGGGCATTTACCAAAAAGGGAATGGAATGGATTCCAAATGAAACAATGGAATTTCCGGAAGGTGCCGACGGGGAACTTCTCGAAAAGATCCTCGAAGAATTTGAAGATAATGACGAAGTGCAGGAAGTGTTTACGAATCTGATAAATTAAGTTTATATACTTGACATTTTTATATAAAATGCTATGATACAAAAAATGGGTTTTTGTTCAGTTTTAGCCAAAAGGTATCAAGATCTTGATATTTTCTGGCTATGACTGCAATGAAGCGGCCCTCTAGTATTAACTTTTAAAACTTAAAAAAATGTTTTTAACAAAAAAAACAGCACTCCATGAAGCACTTGGACTGTTGAAAAATCTCAAAGACAATCTGTCCGGGAAGGATGGATACATTTGGCTAGAAGCTTTAAAACAATTTCTTCGTAAGGAGAAACCGGAATGGAAATCTTTTCCGACAACTGTGTATTGGAAAACCATTGAAGTGGGTACATACAAGTCTCCAGAAATGGTTAAAAATGCTTACAAGAGTCTTGCTGTTGAAACATATGGTAGATCACAAGCTATTTTAGAGAAGCTTAAGTTTAAAGACTTCGGGGGTCATGTCGTTAATTTTGGACTTTTTACCATCATGGACTTAGGGTTTTCTGAACATGATGAAATAATCTACCAAGATATTGTTAAAAAGGCCCAAAAAATTGGGTTAAAAAAATGTAGTTCATTTGATGCATTATCTTTGCGTGCTGAATTTACTGAACAACCAGTACAGGAGCGTTATGATGAACATGTTCTTGTTGGAATGGACATTATTGATGATCAAATTTTTGAACTTTCCAATAATGGAGGTCATCTAGTTCTTTCATCTATGCTTATTAAAGCAAAATTTGGGCCAAACAAATTTGGAAAATTATCTAAATTTGTCTTTAGATATTAAATCCATTAAATTAAAAATAGCGCGCTAGATTTTGTCTGGTGCGCTATTTCTTTTATATTTCACCCTGTGTTCTAAATACTGTATACTGACAGTATGGAAGAAAACCTTGATGGAAAAACTTTTGCGACAGATACTCGGCTCGACGTTACTTTGCGACCGAGTTCTTTTGACGAGTATATCGGTCAGACTAACATCAAGGAAAATATTAAGATCTTGCTCCAAGCAGCACAAGAACGAAATCATCCGGCTGAGCATATTCTCTTTTATGGTCCGCCTGGGCTTGGCAAAACTACCTTAGCCCATTTGATCGCAAAAGAAACAGGGCGACAGATCCGTGTGACGTCAGGTCCGGCTATTGAAAAAGTGGGGGACTTGGCATCAATTCTCACCAACCTATCACCGGGGGATATTCTTTTTATTGATGAAGTCCATCGGCTCAACAAAATGGTAGAAGAAGTGCTCTATCCGGCGATGGAGTCAGGTGTGATCGATATCATCATCGGGAAAGGCCCGTCAGCACGCTCTATTCAGCTTGACCTGCCACCGTTTACGCTTATTGCGGCAACGACTCGTATTTCCCTTCTCTCGTCACCACTGCGCTCACGGTTCTCTGGAGGGGTACACCGGCTTGAATTTTATTCTCACGATGAAATAAAAGAAATCGTTAAGCGTTCAGCAAAAATTTTAGATATTATTGTGGACGAAGATGGTCTCGATGAAATAGCTCGCCGTGCACGGTTTACTCCTCGTACCGCAAACTATTTTTTGAAGCGCTGTCGTGATTATGCTCAAG
>CAZEPT010000007.1:9654-18355 GCA_964514225.1 uncultured Candidatus Saccharibacteria bacterium | reverse complement strand
GTTTTCCATGACCTCCATTGTAACAAAAAAAGCGACAGATGTCGCTTTTTTCTTGTGGTGTATTGAGAGCTTATTTTTTTCTTCTGAGGAAGGCTGGGACTGCTGACCAGTCGTCAGTATCTTCATCGAAATCGTCGAGAATGAGGGTCTCGGGTTCTTTTTTCTTTTGGATAAATTCATGAGAGAAATCATTGTGGATCTCTTTCTTTTCCTTAATGATCGCTGGTGCTGGTGTTGGTTCTGAAATAACCACTTCTTCCTTCACTACGGTATTTTTATCTTCTTGGATAACTTGGAAGGTACTTCGTTCTTTTTTTATCCCGCCAGTTGGAAATCCAGTTGCGATAACGGTAATTTTGACTTCACCTTTAGAGAGGCGATCATCTTTGATAGATCCGAAGATGATTCGAGCATTTGGAGAGACAGACTCAGTAATGATTTGAGCAGCTTCTTGAACTTCAGCGATACCAAGATCGTCGCCACCTGAGATGGCAAACAGTACTCCTTCAGCACCTGAGATAGAGAGTTCCAAAAGAGGTGAGTTGATAGCTTCAGATGCGGCAGTTCGAGCACGGTCTTCACCTGAACCTTTACCGATTCCCATGAGAGCAGAACCAGTGTCAGCCATGATGGACTTGATGTCGGCAAAGTCGACGTTGATGATACCAGGAGTTGTGATGAGGTCAGAGATTCCTTCGACTGCTTGACGGAGAACATCGTCACACATAGCGAAAGCTTCCTTAAATGATGCGCCCTTACCTGAAACTTTCAAGAGTTGATCGTTTGGAATGACGATGATTGCATCGACTTCAGCTTTGAGCGCTTCAAGTCCTTCTTCAGCCAATCGCATTCGTTCTCGTCCTTCAAAAAAGAATGGCTTGGTGACGACAGCAACAGTGAGTATGCCAGCATCTTTAGCAGCACGAGCAACGACTGGCGCTGCACCTGTTCCAGTTCCTCCTCCCATTCCGCATGCGATGAAGATCATGTCCGCGCCTTTGATGGCGTCTTGGATTTCAGATTTTGTTTCTTCAGCTGCTGCAGATCCGATTTCAGGATTCATTCCAGCACCGAGTCCTTTGGTCAAGTTTTTTCCGAGGTGAATTTTTTTCTCAGCCAGGGAATTATGAAGATCCTGAGTATCAGTATTCATGGCGATAAAATCCACGTTTTTAACTTTGGAGTTTATCATATGGTTGAGGGCGTTCTTACCTGATCCTCCAATACCAATGACTTTAATTCGTGCGAATGTTTCGATTGCTGGTTCTATTTTTGGCATATAATATAACTTAGTTCTCTTAATTAATCTGTATAGGTATAACTATAGTCTAAAAACCCTTTTATGACAAGTTGTCCACATGTACTCCAGGGGTAAAGAAAAAGCCCCTTTTAAGGGCTTTTTCTTAATTTCTTATGGTAAAAATTGTTTCAAAAATGATGAGCTACTTTTTTTAATTTTCTCCAAAAGTGAACCGTGCTTTGAGTTGTTTGAACTTGATTCTGTCTCATGTGCGAGGAGTGCAAGTCCATAGCATTCTAAGAATTCACTCTGTCGAACAGAACCTTTTTTTTGTGTGGTAACTTCGAAGGTTACTTTTTTAATTGGAAGCTTGAGTGATTGGCGAAGCTGTTCTTCAATACCGATAACTTCAGTCCCTCCGCCATTTAAGACGAGGCCTCCTGGGAGGAGTTCATTTCTTTTTATTTTTTTGAGATACGTATTGACGAGTTCGCAGATATCTTCGAGGCGAGAGTTGATAATGTCATCAACTTTTTTTCTCGGATAGATGTGATGAGAGGTTCCTTGTTTGACTTGGTCTGCTTCTTCCAAGGAAATTCGAAGTCCTAATGCAATGTCGTTGGTTATATGGTTTGATCCGACAGGGATGAGGGAGTAGCCGATGATGAGGCCGTTTTCGTAGACCGTGAGGGTTGTTGTTTCAGCGCCGATGTCTAAGTATCCAACTCCGACGACTTTCATCTTCTCTGAGAGTGCCTCTTTTGATGCACTGATTCCTTTAGGGTAGATATGAGTCATTTCGACGTTGTTTTCATAAAAGACTGTATCGAGGAGATCATACTGAAGAAGGGCGATTGAAGTGAAGAGTTTTTTGATTTCGAGTTTGATACCTTTCTGACCCTCAGGGTTTTCGTGGGTGACTTTTCCGTCGAGCTTAAATTCAACAATACTGCTGTAGATAATTTTCCGAGATTTCTGTTCAACTGATTCACCTAGCTGTCTTTCGATATTTTCAATATCAAAAGCAGTGATCTCGCTATCTATTTTTGAGACGATTCCGTTTTGGCTTGCAAGAAGAGATTCGAGAGAAGCACTTGCTGTGCTAATGGCTGCAGATTCTACTTTGAACCCCATTTGTGCATGGATATCTTTGAGTGCTCGCTTGAGAGACTGTTTGAAAGCGAGTTCGTTTGTCACGTGACCCTTATGGACACCACCTACTGGATACTTAAAAAATCCCACAACATTCTGGGTGTTTTCCTTTGTGTCATTTTCAAGAAGACAAATTCGGAGTGACTCAGTTCCGATGTCTATACCAGTGGTTACATACTTCATTTGGCTATCAAATATTTCTTATACTTATTTTTATAAACGGTTTCAAGATCATCCATTTTTTTTCCATGGTCGTGCCCTAAAAGATGAAGGCATCCATGTATAAACAAATATAGTATATACCCATTATGTGACATTTCAAAGGATGCGAATTGTTTTTTGATGGTCGGTAAGTGCAATACGAGCTCACCTAATTTTTTATTCAAAGGGAATGAGAGAATATTTGGTGTGTAGTCTTTGTCTCGGTATGTTTTATTTAAAGACTCAGCAGTTTTTTTTGAAACACAGGCGACTGAGAGGACATAGTCAGGGCCTAAGATGTCGTTTTTTAATTCAACAAAAGGCAAGCCAGGGAGCTTGCCTTTTGTTTGGTATGAAATTAAGAAAGTGTCTTCCTGTTGTTTCATAGAGTTCAGATAATGAGATTATCGTCGCTTCTTGTGTTCGATTATCTTACCGAGCTTCTTTTGCTTTTCAGTTTCTTTTCGTCGCCCGATTTTTTTGATCGTTAAGACTTTTTGTGCGAGCTTTGAAAGCGGACGCTCATTGTATCTTTTCGATTTTACTTTTTGGACGATACCTGACTCACTTACTTTACGACTGAAACGTCGAAGGACGTTAGCGCTGTTCTCGTTCGGAGTTTTTTTAATTTCGATGTGTACTTTTGACATATATGCATTTAATCTAACATTATTTCTTATAAAAGGCAACATGTCTCAATCGTGCTTTAGAATAAGGAGGTTTCTTTACTTATGGTAATCTCAGGCGAGGTCTTTTTCCGTAAATACAGATCAATAGCCCGTTCGTATTTTTTCTCAATATATATCTTCAGTCCAGTTCCGAAAGAAAGATACCTAATGTCTTTTTTTTCGACTGCTCGAGAGATCAGGGTGACTATGGCGAGTCCTTTTTTGTTCTTTGCTCTGATTGTGTAGGTTGTGCCGTACGGCGGGAAGAGATACTTTTTTCTTTTTGCGTATTCTCCACTGAGCCATGTGTCATACATCTGTGTTTTAAATTCATTTAAGATGTTTGGTGATGGAAAAGATGTTTGGATGGACATTTTTTTTCCGAACGATTCTATTTTCTTCAGAATCCGGTATATCTTTTCACTCGATGCATAGTCTCCGGCATACATGAGCCCGTCGAGTGAGAGAATGTAGATTGCATCGTATGCTTTTATTGGAGGGTCCTTCTTTAGTGCTTCGAGTTCAGTTAAGGTGGAAATGGTAACCTCATCCGGCAAGGTGCCTTTGTATTTCTTTTCAATATATTTTTTGATCGTTTGTGTGTTGATGCCGAGTGCGTGTAAATTCCAACTTTGGCACGTTGGGCATTTTTGATTGGATTTGGTTTTTTTAACGCAGAATCTACATAAGAAGTGCTGGATACCTTTTTGGGTGACGAGTATCAGGTCGCTTTGACATGTACTACAGACAAGCGGAGTATTGCAATCATTACAAGAGATCTTTTGATTAGCATCTTCATGGAGTGAGAGTAAGAGAATTTTTTTATGAGCTCCTACAGTATCTTCAAAATCTTGCTCCATGATGGGATGGATGAATACTTCGGAGTGGCGGGTCTTTTCTTTAGTGTAGAGCGTATATGTGGGCGCGCTCATGTCTCGGATGTGTTCTTGTGTCATTGTTAGGGGAAGTAGTTCATCACCATAGATACGGGTTTGGTTAGGTATTTCTAAGCGTGCGATGAGCATCCGGATGTCGTAGTAGTAAGGGGAACTCATTTTGTACACATCGCTTCCGGCTTGGTCTATGATACAGCTCTCTGCCCACGGTAAGAAGATGCCCATATAAAATGGAGTCGAGATAACAATCTTTTTCTCGTCTCTTGAAAAAATTTCAGTGAGCTGTTTTTTTTGCTTTGATTCAGTCACTTTACTGTGAAAAAGATAGACAGGTGTATTTTTATTTTTTAGAAGTGTGCTGTATGTTTTGACCCAAGCGACCGTAGGAACGCATATCCAAATGGTATTACTTTTTTGTATCTCGTTTTCGTATGTCTGTAGTCTTTTTTCTAAACTATCTTCGGTGAATATATTTTTCTGTGGAGTTTCAGTTCGTTCTTTTTGTTTAGGGTAGATCTCATCCCAATACCACTTCGGGTAGATGTCGTAAAAAATTTTAGACAGCGGGACAAAAAAATCTTCAGCGTAGGTGAAGAGTGTTTCAATTAGATAGGGCGAGATGACCGCTTCCTGGATGACGCTTTCAATTTTTTTGAGCTGATAGATTTCTTTTTTGATATCTCCTTTCAGTGATCTGACTGAGACGGATGAGACGACGATACACTGTATTTTATTTCTCGAGTACGGAGCGGTCACAAGAGACCCAAGGATAATGTCCTCTTTATAGAAGTAGGTTAAAACATCTTGCCGGGGAATATTTGAAATAGGGATGACGGAGATGATATACACAAACGAAGTATAGCACTAAAGAATTTCTAATATCCAATTTCTAATTTCTAATAAAAAAAGGCTGGAGTGCAATCCAACCTTTAATAAAATTGATAGAGAGCCGTGGAATGACTCCTATGGGTTCTATTTTTACAAAGATACAGTGAAATTGCAATACTTGCAATAGGTGTGGTTATAAACACGGCTCATTTTTCTAGAACCTGTTACCTTTTTCCTAAGCCCTAGTTCGTGCTATAGTGAGCCCGTGAGCAACCTATTTGTAAAAAAACTTGGAATTGATCTCGGAACTGCCAATACGCTTGTTTTTGTGCCTGGAAAGGGAATTGTACTGAATGAACCATCTGTTGTGGCTGTATCTGAAATAGATAACAAAATTTTAGCTATCGGTATTGAAGCGAAAGAAATGATCGGGAAAACTCCTGATAGTATTATTGCGTACCGTCCCATGAAAGACGGGGTCATCGCTGATTACCGTGCAACTGAAGCGATGCTTCGCTATTTCATTAGTAAATCAATGCCTAAATGGTCTTTGTTTAAGCCTGATGTGATGATCTCTGTTCCGGCTGGTGTTACGTCTACACAGCGTCGTGCTGTGGTGGAAGCTGCAATCAAAGCGGGCGCTCGAAATGCGTACGTCGTCAAAGAGCCTATCTTGGCTGCTATCGGTGCGGGTATTCCTATCTATGAATCTCAAGGACATATGATCGTTGATATCGGTGGAGGAACAACTGACGTGGCTGTTATTTCTCTCGGTGGAATCGTCCAATCTACTTCTGTAAAATGTGCCGGAGACAAACTCGATCAAGCAATCGCGGATTACATCAAAAAAACTTTTAACTTAGCTATTGGAGATAAGACAGCAGAACAAATCAAAATAAAAATCGGTGTGGCAATTGAGATGGAAGAAGATTTAGAGTTAGTTATTAAAGGCCGTGACTATATTGAAGGTCTTCCTCGCACCGCGCTCGTATCTTCTTCTCAGATACTGAGAGCAATCGAAAAAGAACTCAAGCAGATAATAAATGCGATCAAAGATGTCCTCCAAGAAACTCCACCAGAACTTGCTTCAGATATTATCGACAACGGCATCGTTATGACTGGCGGGTCTTCTCAGCTTCGCGGTTTGACTGAACTCGTCTATCGAAAGACCGGAGTTCGAGCACGACTTGCTGAAGATGCACTCTATTGTGTTGCTAAAGGGACCGGTATTGCGCTCGACCACTTGGAAACATATAAAAAAGCGATCATCGCAAAAAAATAAACCACTATGGCACTTACCCACACAGTCTATTTCTTTTTTGGAGGGATAGACTCTGTACAAAACTATTTGAAACTACATGCGCCGAATATGGTCCCGGTCGTATCTGTGTATGACGCCTTCTCTATAGAAGACGCTCGGATGCTTCGGACCAAGCTCGGTGAATATACTGACGAAAATACTGTCTATATTGTTCGGATAGAAAAGATTAGCAGCCCAGAGTCTCAGGGAGTACTCCTCAAGATTTGCGAAGAACTCTCTCATACGCATATTATTTTTTCATTCTCGCCTCGAGTAACAGTCTTTGAGACGCTCTTATCTCGCGGAGTGGTTGTGTCAGAAGACGCGCCAGTTTCTCACTTTGGTAAAGAAAGTGCAGGTGCTTTTTATAATGCTCACTTTGCTGAGCGGATCAAACTCTTTGAAAAGCTCACGAAACAGAATCCAGATCTTGAACCAAAAACAATCGTGTCTCGCATGATAGAAGATCTGACGCTGGGGGCGGATAAAGATTCTTTAAATTACAAAGAGAACGGCCGTGTATTTCTAGATGGACTTCAACTGCTCAATTATCAAAAATCTTCACCAAAACAAATTTTTGAATATATTGCACTTATGGTGAAGAAATAATTTAGCATAAAACAAGAATCTTACTATCTTTGATACGAAGGTTCTTTTTTGATATACTCAGTTCATGTACACACACAACACTGCAAAAGAACAATTCAAAAAAGGAATAGAATGGCTCGAGACGATGTATCAAGGAATCCACACCGGACGGGCTAGCCCTATTGTCCTCGATAATATTTCAATTGAGAGTTATGGAAATTTCCAGCCGATCAAAAATGTTGCATCTGTCACCATCGAAGATCCTAAAACACTCCGAATCGTTCCATGGGACAAGAGTCAGATTAAAGATATTGAAAAAGCTATCCAGACTTCAGACCTCGGGCTTGGTACGGCCGTGGACGATGCTGGTGTTCGGGTTATTTTCCCGATGCTCACGACAGAGAACCGCCAGAAGCTTGTGAAGATACTTAAAGAAAAACTCGAAGACGCTCGTATTACTGTCAGAAAAATTAGAGAGGAAATGCTCGGCATGATTAAAGAAGATGCACTTCCTGAGGACGATGCTCGTCGGATGAAAGAAGAACTTCAGAAGCTCGTTGACGATGCTAATCAATCACTTGAAGCAGTGTTTAGTAAAAAAGAAAACGAGGTAATGAACTAATCCTATGTCTATACTCTATTTTATAGTAGTGCTTTTTGTTATTGTCCTTGTTCATGAATGGGGACACTATAAGACAGCTAAGCTCTTTGATGTGCGCGTTGATGAGTTCGGTTTCGGCTATCCTCCAAAGATAGCGACATTGTTTAAAAGAGGAGAAACGTCATTTACTTTAAATGCGCTCCCATTCGGTGGTTTCGTTAAAATATATGGTGAAGACGCAGTTGAGGGATCCCATGATATTTCTCGAGCACTGTTCAAAAAACCAAAATGGCAACAAGCGCTCATTCTCTTTGCTGGAGTGTTTATGAATATCGTTTTGGCTTGGGTAATATTCTTGTTTCTTTTTCTCTCTAATTCACCGGTTGTTGGTTCATATGTACCTAAAGAGTATGTCTCAAATGAGCGCGTGGTGATTACTGATGTCGTCCCTGGCGCCAGTGCCGATACAGGTGGGGTGAAAAAAGGGGACGAAGTTCTTTCTGTTACAGTAGGTAATGAAGTGACTCAAGTAGACTCTTCTTACATGTTTACGGATCTCATTCAAACATCATATGGTGAGCCGGTCATCGTGACTGTGTCTCGAGATACACAAGAGATGTCGCTTACGGTCACACCTCTTGAAAATGAGGGTTCGTATAAAGTAGGTGTAGGGCTAACTACTATAGGTGATATAGATGTTCCGATCGGTAAGGCGATACTCTATAGTTTCCAAGTAATCGGACAAATTATTTCTGATATCTTCAGCGGGTTGTATCAACTGATTCGCAGTCTCTTTATTAGAGGAGATGGAGCGTCTGTTGAAGTATCAGGACCTGTTGGTATCGTCAAGACGATCGGAGACGCAAGCCGCTACGGTATTGAATACCTGCTCTCACTCACTGCACTTATCTCGCTTAACTTAGCAGTACTCAATATTTTGCCGATACCAGCACTCGATGGTGGACGACTCTTGTTTCTCTTAATCGAAAAGATCAAAGGCAAACCAATCAACATAAAAACAGCGACCATCATCCATGCGACCTCATTTTTCATCCTCGTTGGACTGATGCTTTTGGTTACGGTATTTGATGTCTTTAAACTCTTTAGATAGAAATGAAAGAATTGAAAATAAACTTATCTCTTTAAATATAGATAATAATGAAGTTTGGGTAATTGCTTCATATATGAATATTATTTATGATAATGAAAAAGCTGTTATTGGCTGGT
>CAZEPT010000007.1:317-9644 GCA_964514225.1 uncultured Candidatus Saccharibacteria bacterium | reverse complement strand
GGACTGATGCTTTTGGTTACGGTATTTGATGTCTTTAAACTCTTTAGATAGAAAATAAAAAAATGATACAAAATAAGCGGGGCACCTGAGGTGCCCCGCTTATTTTGTATCTCATATATTAGGAATTTTTTTAAAATCGTGTTATATTAATTATGCGTTACGAAAGGCGCATTTTTATTTGGGCCTTTTTATTTATTATAGAAAACAAACATATTATGGAAATTAGAAACATAGCAATTATTGCCCACGTTGACCACGGAAAGACAACTCTCACAGATGCATTGATGCGTCAAACAGGCATGATCGATGATAGTAGTACACAGACGATGGATTCCAACCAGATCGAACAAGAACGAGGAATCACGATCTATGCGAAAAACACATCAGTCAATTATAAGGGAACAAAAATAAACATCTTAGATACTCCAGGTCACGCTGACTTCGGTTCTGAAGTTGAGCGCGTTTTGAAAGCAGTTGACTCTGTGCTTCTTCTTGTCGATGCACAAGAAGGTCCGATGCCGCAAACACGATTCGTTCTTAAAAAATCTCTTGAACTCGGGCATGAACCGATCATCATTTTAAATAAAATAGATAAGCCTGCATCTGATCCAAAGCGAGTACTTGATGAAATTTTGGAGCTCTTTATCGAACTCGGTGCAGAAGATCATCAGCTTAACTTCCCAGTACTCTATGCTATTGGACGTGACGGTGTTGCAATGAAGGAACTCACAGATGAAAGGAAAGATCTCATGCCACTTCTCGACACTGTTCTTGAGCATGTACCCATCGCATCAGTTGATGCAGATAAGCCATTCCAGGCACAGACATTCAACTTAGGCTATGATAACTTCCTCGGACGTCTTTCTGTCGCCCGTGTGTACCAAGGTGTCGTCAAAGACTCTGATACGCTTTTGGTCCAAGTACCTGATGGCGTTGAAAGAAAATTTAAAATTACGAAACTATTTACATTTAACGGTGTACAAAAGCAAGAAGCAAAAGAAGTATCTGCCGGAGACATTTGCATGATTGCTGGAATCACTGATGGATTTATCGGAGATACACTTCGAACTGATCCGACAACCCCACTGCGTCCTGGTATTGCTGTTGATGAACCGACTATCTCTCTTTCATTTTTAGTTAACGACTCTCCATTCGCTGGGCGAGAAGGGAAATTTGTTACATCACGTCAAATCAGAGAACGTCTTGAAAAAGAACTTGAAGTGAACGTTGGATTGAAAGTTGATTTTAATAATAACGAATTCTTTACGGTATATGGACGAGGTGAACTTCACATTGCAGTCCTCCTCGAACAAATGCGCCGAGAAGGGTATGAGCTTCAAGTCTCTGAACCTCAAGTTATTATCAAAGAAGAGAACGGAAAAAAACTCGAACCGTATGAAGAAGCAACAATCGATGTTCCATCAGAATTTGCTGGAGCGGTGATTGAGAAACTTACACGACGACGCGGTCTCGTTACTTCTATGACAGAGCGACATGGTGTTACGCGTATCTTAGTTGAGATCCCAACACGTGGACTTCTTGGATACCGAAGTCAATTTATTATCGAAACAAAAGGTGAAGGAATTCTCTCATCACGATATTTAAAATTTGATGCATACGCTGGAGAAATTAAGCGACGTGAAGTCGGTTCGATGACTTCTATGGTTCCCGGTAAAGCGCTCTCATTCTCACTTGGAAACTTGCAAGATCGCGGAGTACTCTACATCGAACACGGTGATGATATTTACGAAGGTATGGTTGTTGGAAACGTTACCAAGGGTGAAGAAATGGTAGTTAACCCAACCAAAGGAAAACAACTTACTAACATGCGTGCATCTGGAACTGACGAAACAATTTATCTCAAGCCTGCATACACGATGACTATCGAGCGAGGACTTGAAATTATGGCGAGTGACGAATATTTGGAAATTACACCAAAATCTGTCCGCCTTCGAAAGAAGATACTTTCTGAATCAATCAGAATGAAAGGTTCGAAGAAATAAAGCACAAAACAGATACCTCTTTCATACCCGTATTGGGTAGATTAGATACAGAAATCCTCTCGTAATGAGAAAATCAACCCTTATTTTATAATAGATTTGCTCAATATTTGCTATAATTTGTTCTTTATGGTACTATCAAAATAGTTATCAAATAATTTATTAAATGAAAATGCCTAAACTATCATATAAACCAAAAACTATTACTAAGAAAATTCTTTCTCCACTTCAAGATCGAGCCTTTGATGTCATCGTGAACCGATACGGACTTGGGTCTGATATTGAACGAAAAACACTCGAAGAGATTGGACAGAAATACGGAATTACTCGAGAGCGTGTTCGACAAATTGAAAATACTGCACTCGGCATCGTTCGAAAATCCCAAGAATACAAAAGTGAAGAGGCTACATTTACTGAATTAAAAAAAGTTATCAAAGAAATGGGATCAATGATTGTTGAAGAAGATCTCCTGAAAGAACTCGCGAAAGATAAAGAAACTCAGAATCACATCCACCTGCATCTCGTTCTCGGAGATTCATTTGTCAAACACAAAGAAGATGAACTCTTCCGCTCACGATGGACGATCGATCAAAAGCTTTCTGATATCATCCATTCGTCGCTTGAAAATTTATACAAAGGACTCTCTGATGAAGAACTTGTTTCAGAGAATGAAGTTATTTCTCGATTCCTTGATCACTTGAAAGATGTTTCTGAAGAATACAAGAACGAAGAACTCGCACGAAGATGGCTTTCAATGAGTAAGAAGATCAGTAGAAATCCACTCGGTGAATGGGGAAAGATTGATAGTTCAAATGTTCGAACACGAGGTATTCGTGATTATGCGTATCTCGTTATGCGAAAGCATGGATCACCAATGCACTTTAAGGAAGTTGCGAAATCAATCTCTGAAGTTTTCAATAAGAAAACTCACGTTGCAACAACTCATAATGAACTTATTAAAGACGATAGATTTATTCTTGTTGGACGTGGTATCTACGCTCTTAAAGAATGGGGATACAAGCCAGGAATCGTTCGTGATGTCATCAAAGAGATCCTTAAGAAGGAAGGACCACTCTCAAAAGAAGATGTTGTTGACCGAGTAATGAAGGAACGGTATCTCAAAAAAAATACTATTCTCGTGAATCTCCAAAATCCCAAATATTTTAAAAAGAATAAGACCGGATTATATCTTCCAGCATAAATCACACACTCCTTATATAAAAAGCGACACACCATGTGTCGCTTTTTGTTTTGTGTATATGTTTTTTCCTTTGTCATTTGTCATTTATCATTTATAATTATTATGCATGATTATCTTTGAAGTATTATTAACGATAGGCTGGTGGATTCTTCTTCTTCTGTGGAAGACTGCTATTTTTTGGTTTCCATTTATTCTAGGAAAATTTTGCTTCTTCTTGTGGCACCACTATAGATCTGAAGAATTTATTGGAGGGATTGAATGGGTAGTTCTAGAGATTCAACTTCCTCGAATTATGACCAAGACTCCGCTTGCGATGGAATTATTTCTCACGAACGCACTCTATCATATGAGTAACAAAGATGGGTGGGAGACATACTGGCAAGGTGCAGTTGCTTTTTGGTATTCACTTGAGCTTGTATCTATTGATGGACAAGTCCACTTCTTCATTCGCGTTCCATCGCGCATCAAAAAACTTGTTGAAACTCAGCTTTATGCTCAGTTTCCGCAAGTCAGAGTGTTTGAAGTCCCAGACTATACTGAAGTGATTCCGAAGTATACGACCGACGGCTCATGGCACTTGTGGGGGTGCGAATTCAAACTAGAGAAACATGATGCGTGGCCGATTAAAACATATAAAGATTTTGGACTTGATAAGGCGTCTGATAAAGAAGAACTCAAGACTGACCCGATGTCTGGTGTCTTGGAGTTTCTTGGATCACTTGATCGAGGTGAACAACTCTGGCTTCAAATAATCATCCGCCAGAGTAAAAAAACTTATCATACTCATGGAACACTTTTTGGGCACCATGATTTCTATACTGAAAGTAACAACTACATGACCGAGCTTATGATGCCGTATACGAGATACCAATCCTCTGAAGGCCCACTTCCGCTTGCGAAGGAAGAAAAGACACCAGCAGCACTGAAAGAAGAATTTGACGCAGCCTTTGCAAAACAGGCACAACTTGTTTTTGATACAGGGATTCGGTTGATTGTTCTCGCAGATAAAACAAAAGTCTCTCAAGACACATTCAATAATACGAGGCGTGCAGCGCGTCTTATCTTTAGACAGTATGCAAATCCTGCCTCAAATTACTTTGAGCGTTTTAATGGGACACAAGTTGGATCAGCATGGGGTGATCCATTTGGAAAGCGTACAGAAAGGCTCAAGCATTATATGCTGACGTATTACAAACTCCGCACACTCTTCTTTCCTCCTTTGTTACGTGCAAAAGAAAGTTCAGGACTACTCTCTTATTTCTTTAAAGCGAATGCACCTCAATATAGTGTTCTTTCCACAGAAGAACTGGCGACGATTTATCACTTCCCAGGAATGGTCTCTGAAACTCCATCCTACCAGCGAGTAGAATCAAAAACATCCAAACCCCCAGCTAATCTCCCAATGTAATATGAAAAAATTTCTTGTTCTCTTTGTTGTTTTTGATATTTTTGTGCTGTACTGTTTTCAAACATATATTCGTGCTCCACAAGATACGATATATCCGATCGAAGTATCATACGCACCAGGTGAGTCTGTCGGTCAGTTTGTTCAAAAAATTCATGATGCAAAAGTTATCAAAAGCAGCGAAGTGTTTAAAATACTTCTCGTTCTTCAAGGATATGATCGAACCCTTAAGCCAAATATGTATGTGTTCGAACAGGCAGAGAATGTGTTTAATGTAGTGCGAAAGATTGGTACGGACTCACGTCAGGCAAAAGGAATCAAGGTTGTCATTCCTGAAGGAAGTACTAATCTGGATATTGCAGCACGTTTGTCATATGCCTTTCCAAATATAACTTTTGTTGAAGTAAAAAACTCCCCAGAAGGATATTTCTTTCCAGACACCTATTTTTTCTCAGTGAATAGTACTGAAGCTGATATTATTACTAAGCTCAAAGCTACGTTTGATCAAAAAACTCAAATACTTTTTGAGGGGAAAACCGAACAAGAGAAAAAAGATACGATTATTATGGCTTCTATTTTAGAGAAAGAAGGACGAACAAAAGAAGAACGTCATGTTATTTCAGGAATACTTACCAAGCGCTTATCTTTAGGAATGCCACTTCAAGTTGATGCGACATTTTTGTACACGCTCGGAAAGGGAAGTAGTGAACTTTCTATCGCTGACTTGCAAAAAGATAGCCCGTACAATACCTATACGAGAACTGGATTACCGATCGGCCCGATTAACAATCCTGGAATTGAAACCATAGAAGCAGCCCTCAATCCAACGACATCTCCCTACTTATTTTATTTACATGATAGTGACGGACTTGTTCATTACGGGAAAAACTTTGAAGAGCATAAGAAAAATAAAGCGCTCTACTTAAACTAATATGAACAAACATACGAAATTTGTCGCACTCGATATTGAGACGACTGGGCTCGATTTTACACAGCATGAGATCATTGAGATCGGCTGTGTGCTTTTCTGCTTTGATCCAAAAAAGAAAACCTTTAAAGTCGAAGAGGAGTTTGATATAAAAATAAAACCACAAAATATTGAGCTTGCTGATAAAACGTCCCTTAAAGTAAATAAATATACCCCGGAAGAGTGGAAAGATGCCGGAACTCTTTTGTCTGCTCTTAAAAAACTGAATAAACGGCTTGATGGGAGAGTCATGGTTGCTCACAATGCTGTTTTTGATCATGCTTTTATAGAGAAGGCGTTCAGGGAAAACCATATAAAAAACACACTTCACTACCATGTCTTTGATACGCTCTCGATGGCGTTTTTAGCTATTCAAGGGAGCGATACGAACCAGCTTTCACTGCGTGCACTGTGTGAGCATTTCGGTATTGAAAATAAAAAAGCTCATACTGCACTTAGTGATGCTAAGGCGACGTATGAGCTGTTTGTAAAATTATTAGAAAGTCCACTGACAAGGTAGAGTCCCTGTAATGAATCTTCTTGGATGTTCTGCGACAAAAGGGTAGATATGTTTTTTACGGATATCATAAAAACGGATACCCCATTCTTTGTTGGTTTTATCCCCAGGGTCTCTTTTTATGAGTGATCCAAACACAAGGTTTTCTTCCTGGTACTTTAATTTTGTTGGAAGCATCTCATCTTTAAATGTTAAAAAAATATTCCCTAAACGTTCCTTAACTGCACAGTCTCTGTGCATGGTAATCATGCGCATGGCTTCTGTTGTTCCAATTGCAACACCTGTAACCCAAAGTGGTGACGCATTTTTGTTCAAGGTTTCATATAAATCATAAAAAGAGAAATCACTCGTAATATGATGAAACCAAAAGAGGGAAGTTTCGATAATTCCGATGCGCTGCATGTTAATGTCGTGGAATGTAATATCATCTTTTTCAAAATGTGTTAACTTTCCAGATTTTAAATTGCATTTTTTGGGCGCATTTTTGAGTGGTGTAATTTCTACTCCACAAATTCCTTTTA
Organism: uncultured Candidatus Saccharibacteria bacterium; assembly: GCA_964514225.1. Lineage (GTDB taxonomy): Bacteria > Patescibacteriota > Minisyncoccia > Phycocordibacterales > UBA9973 > CAZEPT01. The sequence goes on along the minus strand of CAZEPT010000007.1, from coordinate 3,033 downwards.
AAATTGTATTCATTTGTTATGTGTATTTTTTTATACTATAACATATATTCCATACTTTTGCAACATGTGCTATACTGTCCATATGAACGAGGGTAAAAAAGTATTTGTTGGAGTCTCAGGCGGAGTTGATTCGTCTGTTTCTTTGGCGCTCCTCAAAGATGCTGGTTATGACGTGACCGGCGTCTTTATCCGCACCTGGCAGCCTGACTTCATCGAATGTACTTGGCGAGACGAACGGCGTGACGCTATTCGGGTTTGCGCACATTTAGGTGTACCATTTTTGGAATGTGATCTCGAAGCGACTTATCGTGATGAAGTCGCTATGTATATGATTGATGAATACAAAAAAGGACGGACACCGAATCCGGATGTTATGTGCAATAAGAAAGTGAAGTTCGGCGGATTTTTAGACTTCGCACTCGATCATGGAGCGGATTATGTCGCGACCGGACACTATGCGCAAATCGAAGAAAAAGATGGAGTGTATTTTCTTAAGCAGTCAAAAGACGAGAACAAAGACCAGACGTATTTCTTGTGGACGCTTACACAAGACCAGCTTTCAAAAACATTCTTTCCAGTCGGTCATTTAGAAAAGTCGGAAGTACGCTCGCTTGCCGAAAAATATAATCTTCCGACGGCGACAAAAAAAGATTCCCAAGGGGTCTGCTTTTTGGGTATGATCGATATGAAAGAATTTCTCTCTCACTACATAGAAAAAAAAGAAGGTACTGTGTTAAATCAAAAAAGGGAAGTAATAGGAGCACACGAAGGTGCCGTGTTTATTACGATTGGACAGCGCCACGGATTTACTATTACCAAGAAAACAACAGACGATAAACCGTACTATGTTATCTCAAAAGATATAAAAAATAATACGATCACGGTTGCAGATGATCTTGAGGCTGTGACTGATAGTTTAGAGAAACAGGATAGGGAAATCAGACTCACTCAAGTTGTTTTTCATGGAGACCTAGATGTTAATAAAATCTACCAAGCTCGTATTCGCTACAGACAAAAACTTCAAGAGTGTACCTTGAAAAAGTCAGCCGACGGTGAACTGTTAGTTCGATTTGAAACTCCTCAATTGAGCGTTTCGAAAGGGCAGTCTTGTGTTATCTACAATGGTGACTTCTGCGTTGGGGGTGGGGTTATTGAATAAAAAGAATGGGTGTGGTATATTCATAAAAAATTAAAAACATATGCCTCACTACACTACAATCCCGGGAGCAACTCCTGCCGAGTACGTTATTCCTAACAGAAACTTTATTTCAAGCTATTTTGGGTCCATCACTGCTCCTGTTGTGGAGAGTAGAAATGGATTAATCTCTTTCGAAACAAAAGAAGTTTTGAAGCAAATTAGAAAGAGAAATAAAGACGTCGCAAATTTTTTAAAAAAAGGAATTACAAAAAAACTTATTTCGTTTAAAGCCGAGCATTGTATCTCTGTTCAATCATCAGCTTGAAATCAACTTTTCTTTAAGTTATGGGTAATCATCTAATCAATGATTACCTTTTTTATTTACACAAAATAATCCTTACGGTATACTCAATCCATGGAAAACTTTTTATCCCCACAGTGGATTGATCTGTATATTCGACTTATTGTTGCAATGTTACTCGGACTCTTGATCGGAACTGAGCGCGTGATTGCGCACAAAACAGCCGGCATGCGAACATACACACTTGTCTCTATGGGGGCAGCACTCTTCGTTGTTATCTCCACCATGATCGGCACACTCTACCCAGGAGTATCGTTTAATGGTGCTTACATTCCCGCGGCAATCATTACTGGAGTTGGATTCATCGGATCTGGCCTTATGGTTTGGCAACATCAGCACCTTTTAGGTATCACATCTGCGGCAAGTTTGTGGATCTCAGCCGGTATTGGTATCGCTTGTGGATTCGGACTCTATCCTCTGGCTATAGTAGCGACTATCCTCGTTTTGTTTGTATTTATTGTACTCTGGTTCATGGAACAACGACTCAAAAAAGTTGTCGGATTTAAAGAAGAGGCTAAATAAACTCAGGGCTTATTTTGTGCTATAGTGACCTTATGCAATCGAGTGAAATACGAAAACGATTTTTAGATTTTTTTGAAAAGCGAGGACACGCTATCTTGCCGTCTGCGCCTCTTGTGCCTCTGAACGATCCATCAGTTCTTTTTAATACGGCCGGCATGCAACCACTTGTGCCTTATTTGATGGGCGAAAAACACCCAGAGGGAACACGACTCGCAAGTTGTCAGAAATGTGTTCGTACTGGAGATCTCGAAGATATTGGTGACAATCGCCACTTTTCATTTTTTGAGATGCTCGGCAACTGGTCTTTGGGTGATTATTTTAAAGAAGAAGCAATCAACTGGAGCTATGAATTCTTAACTTTAAAAGAAGAAGGGCTCGGGCTCGACCCAAACCGTCTCTATGTCACTATTTTTGAAGGCGATGAGAATGCATCGTATGACGATGAGTCTAAAGCTATTTGGATGAGTTTGGGTATTCCCGAACATCGTATTTATGCATTACCTGCTGATGATAACTGGTGGAGCCCTGGAGACAATGGCCCATGTGGTCCGTGTTCTGAGATGTTCTATGACATGACCGAAGCTGGTATTGGAGATTTAAATAAGGAAGGATTTTTGAATGCAACCAAAGATGAGACTATTATCGAGATCTGGAATGACGTCTTTATGGAATATGAAAAGAAGGAGGGCAAAGTT
>CAZEPT010000007.1:0-307 GCA_964514225.1 uncultured Candidatus Saccharibacteria bacterium | reverse complement strand
CGAATATCTGCAGTGATGCAGGGTAAGGATACTGGATAAGAGACAGAAATGTTGAAACCCGTCATGGATTTAATACGACAGAATGCGCAACTCATGCATCCTCTTTCAGCTCGTATTGTCGTAGTTCATGTGCGCGCCTCAGTTATGCTTATCGCCGATGGTGTGATCCCAGCAAATAAAAGCCAGGGGTATGTACTTCGTCGCCTCATTCGCCGTGCTGTTTTTTATATAAAGAAACTTGGCTTAGGGGAAAACATCGCAGAAGAAATGATTAATTATTTTGTTACATTTTATTCAAGTATGTATC
>CAZEPT010000006.1:16197-19873 GCA_964514225.1 uncultured Candidatus Saccharibacteria bacterium | reverse complement strand
TACCGCAAATTCCTGACCCAAAAGAATTGGAGCGTGCTTTGACGTTCCATGTGACGGAAATCGAGGGTGTTGAAGAGATAAAAGACGATACGATTTTTGATTTAAAAATTCTGCCTGATCGAGCAGGGGATTTGTTGTCTCATGTTGGTGTTGCGCGAGAGCTCTCAGGGTTGTTGGGTGTCGAATATGTTGATCCAACAGTGCATTACAAAATTCCAGATTCAGAGTCTACTAAATTAGAAATAGATATCCAAACTGAAAAATGTCGTCGCTACATGGGACGTATTGTTCGAAATGTTTCTGTCGGACCGTCTCCTGACTGGGTCGTTAAGCATCTTGAATCTATTGGTCAAAGAAGTATAAACAACATCGTTGATGCGACAAATTTGGTCATGTTCGATTGTGGACATCCGGTCCATGCTTTTGATCTGAAAAAATTAGCGAATGAAAAAGTTATTGTAGATGAGGCGAAGGAAGAAATAGAATTTCCGGTTGTTGGAAGCGAGCAGATCGTCGCTAAAATAAAAATAGGGGACTTGATGATAAACGATAGTGAAAAGCCTATTGCCCTTGCCGGTATCAAAGGCGGGACGAATTCTGGTATTTCGATTGATGCACCGTATACGACTGATATCGTTCTTGAAGTCGCTAACTTTGACCCAACGAGCGTCCGTCGAACCGGACAACGGCTCTCGCTCTTCTCTGATGCCCGCAAACGGTTCGAAAATAATGTTCCTATTGAGCTTGCGCCATACGCAATGCGAGAACTCTCAGCGCTTATTATGGAGATGTGTCCAGAAGCAATTTTTGAGGAAGTTGTGGATATTTCTCCTGTGACGACAGAAGAGAAAAAAGTATCTTTCACCACTGATATCATTAGCGAAAAGCTTGGCGTCGCGCTCACTCCGGCTGATATTGCAACCATTTTACAAAACTATAAGTATTCGTATGTTGAAGAAGAGGGGAATTTTATTGTTCATATCCCATACTTACGTCAAGATATAAACGGCCTTCATGATATGGTTGAAGAAATCGGCCGAGTCTATGGCTATGACAAAATAACTCCAATCCTTCCTGTATTTCCAGAAAATGGGACTCATGATGAAACATACCTCAAGATTCAAGCGGTAAAAAAACACCTCACACAACAAGGCTACAGCGAAGTGATGAATTATAGTTTTACAAAGAAAGGTGATCTCCAAGTTGCTCGCGGGCCTAAAGGGAAAGATTATCTTCGGACTAATTTGACCGACGGTATGAAAGAGAGTTTTGAGAAGAATAAGCTCAATGCTCCGCTCGTTGGGATGACTGATACTAACATTTTTGAAATCGGAAATATCTTCACACAAGATGGGGAAGTGACTCACGTCGCGCTTGCCACAAAACAAGGGATAGAGGAAATGACGCTCAATGAGTTTGTTTCAAAAAACAATATAAACATCTCTTCGATCGAGTCTCCAGCTCAGAGTTCAACGCCGAAAACTTTCAAACTTTGGTCTCAATATCCCTACATCACACGAGATGTGTCATTTTGGTCAGACAAAGAAATTATAGAAAATACTTTTACTAAAATAGTAGAGCCAGCATTAGGTGAACTCTCTATTCGAAAGCCCTACTTGATCGATCAATTTACTAAGGACGGACGTTATTCATATGCATTTCGTTTTATCTTTCAGTCATATGAAAAAACACTCACCGACAACGATGTTGAAGGTGAGTGGAATAAGATTTTGGAAGTGATTAAAAAAGAAGGATTTGAAGTAAGGTAAAAAGAAATCCGCCAAGCAGATTTCTTGCCGGCGGAGCGTTTTTGAATTAATATCCTGTAGGTTCGCGATGAAAGAATTCTTCAATGCTTTCCAATAAACCTTCTATATCCTCTAAAGGTATATTCGCTTCTCCGTCGTCTGTAATACCCCAGCCAGTACTAATAGGATACTCATTAGCGACAGCAACTTCCCAGCAGTTGTCTTCCGGGTATTTAGGGGTTTCTTCTAAAAAAAGAGCAACGGATACTATGTTTAGCACCCCTTCTTTTTTTACTAAAAAACGAGACATGCTCGTTTGAGTTGGGGGTAAAAATGCGATTTTCCAATCGGCAGGAAACTGCACGAAAGGAATTTTTAATAGTTTAGACATATGAAATTGTTTTAAATATTTTTATTCATAATAGCATATTTAATATAAAAAGTCAAGTATACGAAAAAACGAAATAAAAAATGGCCGGGTTGGGTACCGGCGCATTTATTATTTTTTACATTTTAGCTAAGGTTTAAATCCAATATCCACGGACTTTTTTTAGCTTTCACCAGGAAAGAAGTTTGCATATTCTCCAGACCAGATTTTTTGTCTCCCAACACTGTCTTGTTCCAGAGTTTTAAGTCTTCCTGGTCTTGGTTCTGGAGTACATACTGCTGGATGAGAGCTGAAAGCTCAACCTCTTTTTCATTCCAATTTTCTCTAACAGTTGGATTAAGTTTGAGGTTCTCCAAAAGTTTAAAGAATTTTGTTGGATCTACACCCATTTTGAGGTAGTCAGCAATCCTGGCGCTGACGATGCTTGCAATCCACCTTTTGTCGGAGTGTTTCGCAAGTGCAGTAATAGTGAGGTCTTCCAGACCGTCCATCAGCTGTCTTTCGACACTTTCGTCGGTTGATTTTTGTAGATCTTTGATGTCTTTGTTTTTGGTGTATGTGTGTATACCCCAGATTGCTGTTGCGATAGCAGCTACTACTGCTAGAAAAATTAATGTTCCCATTTTTTTAAGTTTTTATTTGTTTAGTCTATAATAGCATATTTAGTACATAAAGTCAAGTAATCTCACCCTTTTCTCTCTTCGCTTTTAATCTAAAAATCTGCTAAAATATAAGCATAATATGCCAAAGGAAAATAAAGACGAAATCAAAAAAGTGTCGAAAAAAGAACAATCTTACGGCGCTGAGCAGATTCAGGTTTTAGAAGGGCTTGAGCCAGTACGAAAGCGTCCTGGGATGTACATCGGGTCTACTGGACCAGATGGACTCCATCACCTTATTTGGGAAATTTTTGATAACTCACGCGATGAAGCGATGGGTGGCTTTGCTGATCGTATCGAAGTAACGCTTCTTCCAGAAAACCGCATCCGTGTCGTTGATAACGGCCGAGGAATTCCTGTTGATATTCACCCAAAGACAAAACTTTCTGCACTTGAAATGGTTATGACAACCCTCCATGCTGGAGGAAAATTCGGTGGAGAAGACTCAGGTTATAAAGTTTCTGGAGGTCTTCACGGTGTTGGAGCATCTGTAGTTAATGCGCTCTCTATTTACACCAAAGCAGAAGTACATAAAGATGGTGGAAAATATATTCAAGAATATTCACAAGGAAAGAAAAAAGCTCCCGTCAAAAAAGTGGGAACATCAAAAGTGCACGGAACGATCATTACATTTGAGCCTGATAAAGAAATTTTTAAAGAAGGCGTACAGTTCTCATGGGATCGTGTTGTGTCTCATCTTCGTCAGCAAGCGTACCTCGTCAAGAATCTCCGAATCACGATCATTGATGCGCGAGAGCATGTCGGTAAGTTGAATCTCGATGACACGTACTATTTCTCTGAACTCGGTTTTGAAGTACCGTCATATACATTTTATTTCGAAGGAGGATTAGTATCGATGGTTGCAGGATTAAACCTCCATC
>CAZEPT010000006.1:0-16187 GCA_964514225.1 uncultured Candidatus Saccharibacteria bacterium | reverse complement strand
TATTTCGAAGGAGGATTGGTTTCGCTCGTCCGCCACTACAACCAAGGACAAAAAGTTATCCAAGACACTATTTTTTATGTAGAAAAAGAATTAGACAACGTTGGTGTTGAGATCGCGCTTCAGTATACTGATGAGATCGATTCAAAGATCGTTCCATTCGCGAACAACATCTACACAGCAGAAGGTGGAACGCATGTCACTGGGTTCAAGACTGCGCTCACCAGACTTTTGAATAACTACGGAAAGAAAAGCAACATCATTAAGGAAGCTGATGGAGGATTCACCGGAGAAGACGTCCTTGAAGGATTGACCTGTGTTGTTTCTGTAAAATTACGAGAAATCCAGTTTGAAGGACAGACTAAAGCCAAGCTCGGTTCGATGGAAGCGCAAGGTGCGACTGCAACCGTTTTCGGTGAAGCATTCGAGGCATTCTTAGAAGAACACCCAGATGAAGCCAAAGCGATCATCAATAAAGCGCTCCTTGCGGTGCGTGCCCGAAAGGCTGCTAAAGCAGCAAAAGACTCTGTGCTCCGTAAAGGCGCTCTTGAAGGAATGACGCTTCCGGGGAAGCTTGCTGACTGTCAGACAAAACTCGCTTCAGAATCTGAAGTATTCATTGTGGAAGGAGACTCTGCGGGAGGTACAGCAAAAATGGGACGAGATCGTCGTACACAGGCGATTCTGCCACTTCGAGGTAAGATCCTCAATATTGAACGGGCTCGACTCGACAAGATGCTCGCATCAGAACAGATCAAGAACCTCGTTATTGCTATGGGAACTGCTATCGGTGATGTCTTTGATATTGATAAACTCCGCTACCACAAGATTATTATCGCAACTGACGCCGACGTTGACGGTGCCCACATCCGGACACTCATCCTGACTTTGTTCTACCGATACTTCAAACCACTCATCGACGGGGGATTCATCTACATTGCTCAACCACCACTCTACAAAATAAAAAAAGGAAAAGAAGTTTTCTATGCCTACACTGACGAAGAGAGAAACACAATTATTTCAAAATTTGGTGGGGATGTCGCGGAGATTTCTGAAGGTGATGAAAATAGTGAAGAAAATGGAGAGGAAGCTCTAGAAGAAGAGAATGAGGACAATTCAAAAAATAAAAAGATGACAGCAAGTAAGATTCACATTCAACGATATACGGGTCTCGGAGAAATGAATGCTGAAGAACTTTGGGAAACAACTATGGATCCTGCTCGACGTGTCATGAAGCAAGTTGCTATTGAAGACGCTGCTGAAGCTGATAAGATATTCGATATGCTTATGGGATCTGAAGTGGCTCCTCGAAAATCTTTCATCACCACATACGCCAAGACCGCAGATATCGATATATAACATGTTGCCGAAGCTCACTATCGTTACAGGGAATGAACTGAAGTTTATTCAAATTGCGCATGCACTTCGTGAGTATTTTAATTGTGAAAAAGGAATTTTTGAGACGTACGAGATACAAGGAACACCTGAAGAGATTTTGCACGATAAACTCTTGCGAGCGTATGACTATTTTAAAACCCCGGTGCTCGTTGATGATACATCTCTGCATCTTGATTCTTTGAACGGCTTTCCTGGTTCCTATATCCGAGATTTTTTACAGTGTATGCGACCATATGAAATGGGGAAGAAATTTGCTGGAACGAGAATGAAAGTTATTTCTCGCATCGGTCTTATGAAGAGCCCCGAAGACTTCATCTTAGGTGAAGGTGTTGTTGAGGGAGTGGTATCAGATCCAAAAGATAGAGATCCTGGGTTGCGAGAATTTGAACTTTTTTTCCAGCCAGACGGGCTTGATCGTCCGATGATTGACTTTGAACCCACAGAAGTTCTCTCATTTTCTCACAGAGGCAAAGCACTCCAAAATCTTGTAGAGAAATTGAAATAAAAAAGCTGTAGTAATGGCCATCCTTACTAATTATGTTTGATTTTTAGTAACTTCCTGAACACGAACATGTTCATTTTGTAAAAATTCTGCTTCAATTTCAAACTTCTTAACTCCATTTACTAAAGTAACTTTTTTATCAATTATTTTATAAGACATGTTTCGTGGTAAAAGAAACTCATGCTCAACATTGCCTATAATAATCCCGTTAACCTTGCTTTTTTCAGGAAATTTAATAGTAAGAATAGTTTCTTCGTCTGAATCTTTTAAATAAAACTCTTTATAAGATTCATCAAGACTGGTAGACAGGAAAGATTTTTCTGTGATCGTATCACCTTGGTTGAAATCAGCTAAGTGATCACCCTTAATGATACGGTACACTTCTTTTCCAACCCCTTCTTCTGGAACAGTAAATTGTGACTTTTCAATACAGTCTTCAAGTGCTTGGAATGATTCAATTACATCAGCATTCCATTCTTTATTACTATCATTCAGCTCCTTTCCTTTGTATGATAAGACATTTTCAATATTCACTTCCTTGTCTTGGCGAAGCAACCCATTGATTGTTAAGTGTTCAGATCGTAAGTACGGTGTGATATTTTTAAACTCTTCTATTTTCATCGTGGTTTGAAAATTCTTGAGAAAATCTCTCTGGATTGTGTTTTCCTCTGCCTCAGGGGAATTGAGAAAAGCATTAATGCCTTGTTGCATAGATGTTTCATCAATATTTTCTTGAGAGACTTCTTTTATATTTAATTCGGTATCATTTTTATTAAAACTTATCTCATTTTTTGACTCTTTTGTTAATTTTTCAGCTTCAGCGTTTATGGTAGAAATTTCGGCATCAAGGTTCATGGCGTTTTTTTCTTCCTGCACTTCTTCAGTGGAGAGACCGATTGAATTGTTCGCTGTTTCTATCTTTACATCTTCACCTATTAACTGTTCATTCCGTGCCGTCATTTCTTGAGAAAGACGATTTTGCATATCCTCGATAGATTCAACAGTTTCTTGAACTTCAGGATTCTGAGGAAGTTTTTCATTCTGCTCGTTCTTGTTATTCAAAGTATTTTCTAATCCTGACATAAAATTATTTTTCCATTAGCTCATTTGTTAAGTTATTGATTTTTCGAGTTTCGAGACGACGCTTGAAATCAGTAATCAAGGTTTTTTTGTGTGTAAAAAGCTCACCCATTTTTTGGGTAAACCGATAATATATATCATTTATTTTTTGCTTTTCTGAATCCATATCATTTAATCAATTCCTGAATCGGAACTTTTAACGCTTTTAATCACTTTGCCGTTCGTAAAAAATTCGAGTAAAGTGTGTATAGTTAGAGCACAGTATTACTTCATGTATTTGAGCATCAAGGCTTTCAAGTCTGCGATGTGCTGTTCTTTTTCCTTTGCATAGTAGGCCCAGAACTTTTTCAGCTCAGCATCTTTGCCGGCATCTTTTGCGTATTCATTTTGCATTCTCCAGAGCGACTTTGACTCTTGAGTGAGTTGGTTTACGATATTGTAAAAATTGTTTTCTTTTTTCATATTACAGTGTCTTATTTTTAATTTCTAATAATACTTTGTTTATAAAGTCTTCAGTACTGATTCCTTCAATTTTCTCAGCACGTGTTTCAACAGTGAGTAGTCCTTGCTCCATTTCCTTATCACCTAAGACGATGACGTATGGAGTCTTTTGAGCTTTCGCGCCGTTGATCCGTTTCCCGAGAGAATTATCAGAATCATCCATTTCAACTCGAATCCCTTTTTCTTTAAATGTTGTTACAAGTTTTTGTGCAAATTCGGCATGCTTATCAGCTCGCACCGGAATGATTGAAACTTGAACAGGCGAGAGCCATGTTGGGAATGCTCCAGCGAAATGCTCGATTAGAAATCCGATGAATCGTTCATGTGTTCCAAGAGGCGCACGGTGAATAATTGCTGGAGTTTTCTTTGTTCCGTCCTGATCAGTATATTCGAGCTCAAATGCTTTTCCCATGTACAGATCAAGCTGGTTAGTTGAAGCGGTAAAAGCTCTTCCAATGGATGAGAAAATTTGAAAGTCCATTTTTGGTCCGTAAAATGCTGCACCTTCATTAACAACAGTGAAGGGGACCCCTGATTTTTCCATAGCTTCCATAGTCATCTTTTCCGCATCTTTCCAATCGTCTTCATTACCGTGATATTTACTCATGTTGTTTGGATCTCGAAGAGCAAGTTCCATTTGGTAGTTCTCAATACCGAGTACTTTGTAATAGTATTCGTGAAGCTTGATTACTTGTACGAACTCATCTACCGCTCGATCTTTTTGAATATAAATGTGTGCATCATTCATCTGCATACCTCTTACGCGCATGAGTCCGAAGAGGCTTCCTGAATCTTCGTATCTGTGACACCAGCCATATTCAGCAAAGCGAACAGGCAAGTCTCTATAGCTCTTAGGTCTTGCCGCGAATGTCTTATGATGGAAAGGGCAGTTCATAGGTTTGATATAGTAGTTTTCATTTTCAATAACAATTGGTGCATACATACTCTCTTTATAGAGCGGTAAGTGGCCGGATGTGTAGAAAAGATTTTCTTTAGTGATGATCGGAGTAGTAACTCGTTGGTAGTCCCATTTTTCTTCAGTTTCTTTTGCCCATTTTTCTAGCTCTTCTTTAATGATCGTTCCTTTTGGAAGCCAGATTGGAAGACCTTTTCCAATAGACTCTTCAAAGTAGAAGAGATCTAATTTTTCTCCAAGTTCTCGATGATCTCTCTTTTTTGCTTCCTCCATAGCCATTTCGTATTCCACTAGTTTTTCCTTAGTCTCAAATGCCAATCCGTAAATACGAGTGAGCATTTTATTTTTTTCATCTCCTCGCCAGTATGCACCAGCTACGCGAGAAAGCGTAAAACAATCAGCAGGAATTTCTTGTGCTGGGTTTTCTGTATGTCCTCCACGACAGAGATCAGTGAAGTTTCCGCAGGTATAGAAGGTGAGTCCTGCATCTTTATGCTCATTGATGAGTTCTTGTTTGTAAACGTTTCCTTTATAGTACTCAAGCGCTTCTTCAACACTTACTTCTCTGTGAGAAAATGCAGTCCATGTTGGTAGGAGTTCTTTCATTTTCTTTTCGATGGCTCTCAGCGCCTCGTCGCTTATCTTTTCTGTAAAATCGAAATCATAGTAAAAGCCATTGTCGATTGCAGGACCTAAAGTGAGTTTTGTATCTGGGTAGAGTTCGAGGACTGCTGCACCGAGTAAGTGAGCGAGTGAATGCCTCATTTCCTGTAGTTTTTGTTCGTTCATATAGGACAAATATACCATAAAATATGTAATTGGAAAAATGGTCAAAATGAAGTATAGTAGGTGAGAATTGTTCTATGAAGTCAGGATGTTGGCTTGGAAGCAGCTAATCATTTAAAGAGTCCGTAACAGCTCCCTGGTGGAGAACTTTTTCTTTTTTCATATATTTTTAACGAAAGGGATAGATAATAATATCCCTTTCATTTTGCCGTCATAGCTTAGTGGTAAAGCACTGTCTTGGTAAGACAGAGACCGTGAGTCCGATTCTCACTGACGGCTCCCTTATTAACCCTGAAATAGTATATACTTACTTTTATATGAGCGACCCAACCCAATCTCAAAACAATGTTCTCCTCGTCTGTATAGACGAAGCTCGCAGCAAGGAATCTGTCTCAGTCATGAAAGATTTGGAAATCTTAGGAAGTTCTTTTAGTGAAGTGCATATTGCTGTTTTTTCAACACAGCCGTTTGTCGGAGTGACTTCGATCGATCATCCAAAAGAAAATGTCTGGATCTATCATGTCTCACATTTTCCGATCCTCCGCTACATCTCATTTTCTTTTTTTGTGAAGCGACACTTGATGTGGCAAGGAGTCTTTCGACCAACTCATATTCTTTCTTATGGATCGACCATGACGTCGTATCTTGCAGCTCGATTAGCAAAAAAATATACTAAACCACTTACTGTTAAAATCGGCATTCATGACGCAACGAATTCTGGAATGCTTTCTATGCTCTATGGCACAGAGGGGATTTACAAGAGAGCTAGTCATCTCATCGTTGAAGGTGGAGAAAAAGCTAAACAGCTGAAAAACTATAAAGATAAGATTATTCCGATGACACCGTTTTTTGATTTTGAAGAAATGCTCGGAGCTCCTATTGAGCCAGCACTCTTCAATCGAAAATACAGCAAGGACTTTTTCTTCATTAGTCATTTCGAGGATTATGACCACAAAGCTGTTGAGACTGTTTGTCAGATTATGAAAAATATGTCCACTCGGTACATCAAAGGCGGGCATATCATTTTTGTCCCGTATGCTGATATGAAAAAAGTACAGAGCACTATTCGATCCTATGGTTTGCAAAAAAGTGTCTTTGTTGAACCGGAACGAGCTGATATGCTTCCAGTCTATAAAGGTGCTCGCATCTATATTCACACGAGAGCGTTTGACCAGTTCAGCATTCCAGTTTTATTCTCACTCACCTTAGGTGTTCCGGTCATCACGACTCCGACCGGTTATATCGAAGACATGTATAAAGGAACGACCTTTGAGCGTTTTGTTATTGAGCAGAATAATATCGATGGATTCTGTGAAAAGATCATGGAGCTTGTTGAGAAGGATTTTATGTTCAATGATTATAAGATGAATACACCGATCCTGATGAAGAGCTTCCCCCATGAACCGCTTGATCAATACATCGCCAAAGTCGCACAAGTTGTGTTAAGTTAAATCTGTATAGGCCAAAGTAGCTCAGTTGGTAGAGCACAGCTTTCGTAAAGCTGGGGTCGGCAGTTCAATCCTGCCCTTTGGCTCAGTAATAGAAAAGTTTGACCCCTACAAAGTACACATGTATAATATAATTATTATTCAACCCTTTAATTTTTAGTTATATGGAAAAAATGAACCTCGAACCTCAGATTAAGTCACCACAAGAAAGTGATACGGCGACTCAAGAAAACAGCTCAAAGAAATGGTTACTAGAAAGTTTATCACGCCGTATAAATCGACTAAAAATTCTTACGATTGCACTCGGATCTATGTTCGTAGGAACTGAAAATATCTCGGCCCAAACAGCACATACACAAGAGCTTGCACAAGGAACAGTTAGCGCTGATCACATGCTTTACAAAATGACAACTCAAGAAAGTGCTCAGATTGTCAGACTTACTCATGAAGTTGATAGTATGATTCATGTGTTGAAAGGCAAGTTAGAAGAAAAGAAATCAACTGTTTTTGCTAGAACCCAGACTATAGATAATCGATTGGTTTCAACAGTTTCATTGTACGATACATTAAATGTTAATGTTGGTGCTTCCAGCCCTGAGTCTTACGTAGTTAGTGTAGATAATGATACAGTAAAAACGACTGACAATTGGATTTTAATTGGCGATACCCTTAGTAATGAAAAACAAGGACACATTAAAGAAACAAAGGAAGCCTACTTTTTTGAATCTAATTCTGTAGATAGAACTATTTCTCATTATACAAATAAATCTGGTACAGAGAAGGGGGGAGAAGATGTTCAATTTGAATACGGTGAAAAAATTGGCGAGAAAGATGCTATTCTCGTGCAACGTTTCAAGAAAGAGGAAGGCGTGTTTTTTGTTCCTGAAGGAGATTTAAACGAAGATGGAAATAGTGCTGGAGAATTTGCAGTCGATGGTTTTAATAAACTACAGGGAACTTTATTTGGTTTAAAGAAAAAACTTGAAGAAACAATCGAAAAAGTTGATCCTTCGTATGTTTTACCTGGACTTGAAGTTGATAACCACAAGTAAGATAAACCTTGACTCCAGAAGAAATAAACAACAGACTTACTCAAATCGAAACGGAAATGGCCACTCCGGATTTTTGGGCTGACAAAGACAGAGCTCAAGCCATGATCCGCGAGATGAAAGAGCTTCAAGATAAGAAAGAAGGTCTCGGTGCCTACGACCGCGGTGGATGTATTATGACGATTCTCTCAGGTGCAGGCGGTGACGATGCTGAAGATTTCTCCCGCATGCTTTTTGAGATGTATGAGAAGTTTTGTGTACGAAAAAATCTCTCTGTTTCTGTGATTGAGCGAAACGATAATACAAAGAATGGCTTCAGGAATATTTCCTGTGAGATATCTGGTAAAAATGCGTACAAACTTTTGAAAGGCGAGAGTGGTGTTCATCGTCTTGTTCGCTTGTCTCCATTCAACTCTAAAAATCTTCGCCAGACATCTTTTTCGCTTGTTGAAGTATTACCGAAAATTGAAAAAACTCAGATGTCCGAACTTCGCGATGATGATATCCAGATAGACTTTGCCAAAGCGGGCGGTCCGGGCGGACAGAACGTCAATAAACGAGAAACTGCTGTTCGACTGACCCATATCCCAACCGGCATTACTGTTCTTGTCCGTGAAGAGCGTTCACAGGAGCAAAATAAAGAGCGAGCACTTGAGATTCTTCGAGGGAAACTTTACCAAAAAGCTGAAAGCGAGCATAAAACATTAGCGGAGAGTATGCAGATTTCTAAAACAACTGATATTGAATGGGGGAATCAGATCCGCTCATATGTGCTCCACCCCTATAAAATGGTCAAAGATCATCGGAGTGGAATCGAGACCTCGAACACAGATGCCGTTTTAAATGGTGAAATTGATATATTCGTTGAATCGCCCGAAGTAGTGTGATAAAATGAACAGGTGATTTATTTTTCAAACGTTTCAAAGAAATACCCGGATGATAATGATTTATCTCTCGAGAACGTGACACTCACTATCTCTCAAGGAGAATTCGTTTCTATCGTCGGACATTCCGGTGCAGGTAAGACAACTTTTACTAAGCTTATACTCGCTGAAGAAAAACCGACCGAAGGAACGGTCTTTTATCAATCAAAAAATGTCCATAAGCTCAGTTCTGGCGAACTCACCAAGCTTCGTAAAAAGATCGGAGTCATCTTTCAAGATTTCCGCCTTCTTCCAAATAAAACTGCATATGAAAATATTGCGTTTGCTATGGAAGTAGCTGGGAAGACGGATGAAGAAATCAGACGTGATGTTCCGCGAGTTTTAGAAGTGGTGGATCTTTCAGCAAAGATCATGCATTTTCCTCACCAGCTCTCAGGCGGTGAGAAACAACGTCTCTCGATTGCTCGGGCTATCATCAATCAGCCTGAACTCATCATTGCAGATGAGCCGACAGGGAACCTCGACCCGATCAATACATATGAAGTTATTCAGATTCTTAAAAAGATTAACGACCTTGGTACGACCATCATTCTGACAACTCACAACCGCGGTGTCATTGATTTTGTCGGCAAACGTGTTGTCACATTTGAAAAGGGGAAAATTATTCGCGATGATTTGCAAGGCAAATATATTTTGTAATATTTTATGAAAACAACTATACGAAGAATACTCAAAGCAGGATTTTTAAATTTTAAGCGAAACGGGCTTGTCTCATTCGTGTCTGTTCTTGTTACGACGATTGCACTCTCTGTCATCATGCTCCTTGTTCTAACTAAGGCGGTCTTTCTTAATTCCTTAAATGACATCGAATCAAAAGTGGACGTCAAAGTTTCTTTTGTTGCTGGAACACGAGAAGAGAATGTTGTTGAACTTCGCCAAGCGATCGAAGCGCTCCCTGAAGTCAAAGACGTGACCTACACTTCAGCTGAAGATGAGCTCCGTGAATTTAAGGAACGCCACGTTGGAGACTATTTGACGCTTCAAGCGCTGGAAGAAGTCCCATCCAACCCGCTCGGAGGATCCTTCAAGATTAAAGCATATTCTGCAACTGAGTATGAAGTGATTGCACTTTTCTTAGAAAACAGTGAGCTTGATGCTGTTACCAGCTCAAAGAAATACATTCACAAAATAAACTATACAGACAACAAACTCATCATTGATCGTATTAATACAATCGTTGATACAGGCCAAGACATCGGTATTGCACTCGCACTTATTTTAGCGCTTGTAGCGGTTGTGGTGACTTACAATACGATTCGTTTAACTATCCACTACTCAAGAGATGAGATTGGCATTATGCGCCTCGTTGGTGCAAGTCGTTCATACATCAGAGGGCCATTCATTGTTGAAGGTATCCTCTATGGATTCCTTGGTGCATTTTTCACGCTCATTGTCTTTTGGCCGATTTCATACTGGGTCGGATCTCATATGACCTACTTCTTGGGAATAGATCTCTTCCAGTATTACATCGATCATTTCTTAGGCATCGCATTCTATCTCATTTTAGGTGGAATACTCTTGGGTGCAACATCGAGTTTCTTTGCCATCCGTAAGTACCTCAGACGATAGCCATGATCAAAAATCCCAAATATCTCTTCATAGTTGGTGGTGTTATCTCGGGAGTTGGAAAGGGAGTTGCTTCGTCGTCTATTGCTCGTATTTTAAAAAATAGGGGATTTTCCGTAACAGCACTCAAAATCGATCCGTATATTAACATCGATGCGGGTACGATGAATCCTACTGAACATGGCGAGGTGTTTGTCCTCTCTGATGGTGATGAGACCGATCAAGATATGGGGAACTATGAGCGATTTTTAAATACTGATCTCACTCGCATCAACTACATGACGACCGGACGAGTGTATCAGTCAGTCATCGAAAAAGAACGTTCACTCTTTTATAAAGGTAAGTGTGTTGAAGTCGTCCCGCATATTCCACTCGAAGTCATTGAGCGTATTGAAAACGCTCAGAAGAAAGCTGGAGCTGAAGTCACGATCGTTGAGATCGGGGGAACTGTTGGTGAATATCAGAACATGCTCTTTTTAGAAGCTGCACGTATGATGAAGATCAAGCATCACCAAGATGTTTTTTTTGGTATGGTTTCATATCTTCCTGTACCATCAAAAGTCGGTGAGATGAAGACTAAGCCGACCCAGACTGCAGTTCGAACACTCAACGCTTCAGGAATACTCCCTGACCTTATTATTGCTCGAAGCCAAGATCCGCTCGATCAAAAGCGTAAAGAAAAGATTTCCGTCTTCTGCAACATCGCACCTGAACGCATCATCGCTGCACCGGATGTGAATAGCATCTATGATGTTCCTGCAAATTTTGAAAAAGAAGGCCTAACCGACATGCTCATTTCAATCATGGGGCTCAATAAGAAAAAGCAAACGACTCACACTGAAGCGTCTGCTTGGAATTCATTTGTTAAAAAAAGCCACACCGCTACAAAAAAAGTAAAGATTGCTGTCATTGGAAAATACTTCGATACCGGCGAATATCTTTTCTCGGATGCGTATGTTTCAGTCATCGAAGCCCTCAAGTATTCTGCCTATGCTCAAAATCTCAAAGCAGAGCTTACGTGGATTAACGTCGTTGATTTTGAAACAGGTAAAAAGAAGCTCGGAGCACTGAGCGGATTTGATGGCGTGCTCATTCCTGGAGGATTCGGTTCTCGTGGAATCGAAGGCAAGATAAAGGTGATCGAGTATGTCCGAAAAAATAAGATTCCATACTTTGGTATCTGTTATGGAATGCAGTTGGCTATCGTTGAGTTTGCTCGAAATGTTCTCAAGCTCAAAGATGCTCACACACAGGAAGTTAATCCAAAGACAAGCAACCCGCTCATTCACATCATGAAGTCTCAAATGGTGAACCTATCAGAAGAGAAGTACGGAGGCAACATGCGCCTCGGTTCGTACAAAGCTCATATCCTCAAAAATACCCAAGCGTATACTGCGTATCAAACAAACACCATCACTGAGCGCCACCGCCACCGCTATGAGGTCAATAATGACTACAGAGCACGATTAGAAGCCAAAGGGATAGTCTTCTCAGGTGTGTCGCCTGATGACTCGCTCGTTGAGATTATGGAGCTTCCAAAAAATATTCATCCATTTTTTGTCGCTGTCCAATTCCATCCGGAATTTTTAGCCCGACCACTCGCACCTCATCCACTCTTTTCACTCTTTGTGAAGAACGCCTACGCGAGAGGGAATAAATAATATATGAAAAAACTTTTTGCTTGGCTTTTAATATTGGTGATTCTCGGAAGTATTTTTCGTATTGTATTGTCGTACTTTTTGGAAGAGCAGTCATTTAAGACGTACACCAGAGAGACTGACTACACGGTCACGCTCTATTTCCCAAATGAAAAAAAAGACCCCAAGCGTGAGGTCTGCGACTATGTCTTACCGGTCGAGCGCCATGTGCTCGCTTCAAAAGTAAATGTTCCACTCAAAACGATTGAGCTTTTATTTGCTGGTCCGACTGATGCTGAAAAATTAGATGGGGCATATTCAGTGATTCCGAAAGATGCAATTTTGGCACTCTTTGCTATTGCGCCTGAAGCGATAGAGCTTGTGATTGATTACGATAAAACACGTCTCACTAAATGTAGTCAGACGCTCTTTACAGCTCAGATAGAAAAGACCCTCGGACAGTTCAATATTGCACTTCCAGTCCTCATTAATCCAGATTATTTAATTCAAACTGTTATTATTCACGAGAAGTAAGGGTACTATTTCACAACAGCATTCAAATAGACAGGGATTCTCGACTACCGTCGCGGGTGCTTTATCACAGGATTCGAAGCCCAAGTCTTTAAACAAACAGGGATTCGGTCACAAGTTACTAAGTATAATTCTTCGCTCTGCTCGAATTCTCCTAAGTACTCTCGACCCCACCTCAGCGACAAGCCTCGCTTCACTCGATTGTATACCGCTTGCGGTTTTCGAATCCCCGTCAGACGAGCAATCGAGCATATTTTTTGATACATGGCTGTACCAAAAAATTCGCTTGCTGCCTGACAGGGACTCGAACCCCAATAGACGGTACCAGAAACCGTAGTCCTACCATTAGACGATCAGGCAATATTTGTATAATATAGCAAAAAAAAGAGTTTTTGGGTATGTTCTTTTGTTTATTCGGGGTAAAATGTATGTATGACGAATTTTATCAAAGAACATATCGAATATTTGAAAGATAACCCTAATAATCTTTGGTTCAAAAGAAAATTATACGGTTGGGGATGGACGCCTGTCCGTTGGCAGGGTTGGGTGGTAATCGGGGTGTATATTATTGCTCTCATGGCATTTGCTTTAACTGTTGATGAAAATTCTCTTTTCCGCGAAGTTATCTTTACTTTTATTTTACCCGCAACACTTCTGACTGTGACGCTTTTTCGTATTTGCTACAAGAAAGGAGAGAAGCCTCATTGGCAGTGGGGTGTACCACATAAAAACAATGGATCATCTGATAGAAAGATATAGAAATTATTAGTATTGCATCAAATTTATATGGAAAACCAAACACAAAAAATAACCGTCGAAGTTATTGTTAACGCACCACTTGAAAAAGTCTGGCAGTATTTTACTTTGCCTGAGCATATTAAACAGTGGAACAATGCCTCAGATGATTGGCATACACCGAAAGCTGAGAATAATCTGACAGAAGGTGGAATGTTTAGTTATCGAATGGAAGCGAAAGATGGAAGCTTTGGTTTTGACTTCGGTGGAATCTATACCAAGGTTATACCAGGGAAAGAAATTTGTTATACGATTGGTGACGGAAGAAATGTCACGGTTACTTTTGATGAAACCCACGAGAGGACTCATGTTACGGAAACCTTTGATCCTGAGACAGAGAATCCGATTGAAATGCAGCGAGGTGGATGGCAAGCAATCCTAACTAATTTTAAAGAATACGTTGAAAAAGTTTCATAGGTATTTTGCACTTGTGTAAAGGTAAGACTCTAGGGTACTAAACGTCTCTATATATGCAAGACATAAAATAGTCTTTTATGTTTTCTTATGGAAATTACTCATTAAAAAAATAGTGCATGAATATATTCTTTCAAAAAACACAGCTTCTTAAAAAAGTAACAACGCCATTATTATTTCTCTCTCTTTTAATCGCACCAGTTTTCGTACATGCTCAAACAAGTGATGGTTCTCTCGAATCATGGGCGACAAGACGGAGTCAAATTGATGGATATCGACGACAATCAAACGAACTTCAAGCAAAAATAAACGATCTTCCTGATACTGCTAATCCGTCAGTATACATTCCGGTCTTATTTGGTGTCGGGCGACATACTATCTCACCAAACTTTGGTGACCCCCGTGATGGAGGTGCACGTACACATGAGGGTGAAGATATTATGGCAGTGAGTGGAACACCAATCGTGTCTCCAACACCTGCGGTTGTTGTCCGAACAGGGACCGGTCCAAGTGAAGGGCTCTATGTGTATACTGCTAATCCAGGAGGAGAAACATTTGTCTATATGCACTTAGATAAAATAGGCGAAGGTATCTCAACTGGTGATGTTCTGAAACAAGGTGACCTTATTGGCTATGTCGGCAATACCGGAAATGCATCAGGTGGTGCAGCGCATCTTCACTTTGAAATTCATAATGACTCCGGCACCCCGACTGACCCATATCCACGGCTTCTTACTGAATTCCCAGTCGCTGAAAAAATAAATCTCTTAGAAGGTATTCTTGGTCAAACAAGCGACGATGATGCGCTCGCAGAATTCTTGGTGAGAAATTTTAGAACAACATTTACTGCAGCTAGTAATCAAAACATCACACTCCCAACACAAATTACAGATGCACTCGCGCGTATCCCAGCTGGATCAAATCCGACCAGTCCGAGCATGTTACCAGAAGGTGACCTCACTGTCGGCTCATCAGGTGCTCTTGTAGTTGCTCTCCAAAATCATCTCATTAAAGCAAATACAGGCTCTGCGGCTCGATTGCTCGCGAGTGCAGGAGCAACAGGGAATTTTGGATCAATTACAAAGTCAGCACTGATTGAATATCAAACACAAGCCGGTATCAAACCAGCTGATGGATATTACGGAGCAACTACTCGAGCATATATGACAGCTCACCCTGTCTCAAATACGCCAGTCGTCACGCCAACACCATCACCAGTGCCTCCTATTACTGGCGGTTCAACACTTATCTTGTCACGAAACCTTACAATCGGAATGACTGGGGATGATGTCCGTGCGCTTCAGAAATACCTCAACGCTCATGGCTACACAGTTTCTGTTTCAGGTACAGGATCAGCTGGGCTTGAATCAACATACTTCGGTCCGGCGACTCAAGCTGCAGTGATTAAACTTCAGCTCGCTCGAAACATCAGTCCAGCTGCCGGATACGTCGGAGCAATCACCAGAGCGTCACTTTCAACAATGTAGATTAGTAGGTAAATAATTGGAATTTTTTTATAGGCATACTATAATAAAAGTATACATATCGTACGTCGACGATATCATTAATCAATTAACATACAGTTTTATGAAAAATAAAAACAGTACTCTAGGTAAAGCAGTAGCAGTTGGTGCTGGCGTTGCCGCACTCGCAGCTGCAGGATATTTTTTCTTCGGACCAGCAGGTGAAAAAAATAGAAAGAAGATGAAAGGTTGGGTGATTAAAATGAAAGGAGAAATCGTCGAGAAGATGGAATCCGTCAAAGAAGTCACTGAGCCAGTCTACAACAGTATCGTTGATGGCGTTGCCGCTAAATACGCATCTGTCGTAGATCAAGCTGAACTCGATAAACTCGTTAAAGAGCTTAAGCGTCACTGGAAAATGATCGCAGGTAACAATAAGCCAACTGCAAAGAAGGCTGTTGCAAAAACTGGGGCAAAGAAAGTGGTTGCAAAAGCTGTGACTGTTGCAAAAAAAGCAGTCAAGAAAGCTGCAAAGAAAACGAAGTAGAAAAAATAGAAGACGCGGTATTCGTCTCCCTATCAAAAAACTCTCCTATTGGGGGAGTTTTTTGATGCTTGATTTTTTGAGCTTTTTTATATATACTGGGTAAAGCATATTTATTATGCGGGGTAGAGGAGTGGTACCTCGCAAGGCTCATAACCTTGAGACTCTAGTTCGATTCTAGACCCCGCAACACTGCGAAATGTGACAGATTTCATTTTTGCTCATACTCGCAAGCATGTCGGCCTAGCTGTTTGGTTACAGATTCCGCTTAGCCGAAAAAGAAGAACCATCATTATATGTCGGCGTAGCTCAGTTGGTTAGAGCGTAGCACTCATAAAGCTAAGGTCGGAGGATCGTTCCCTCCCGTCGACACAAGAAAGCACATTTATGTGCTTTCGGGGAGGGAACGATGACCTTGAGTATGTTTTCGAAAAGTTCTACTTTGAGAAAACACGAAAGGTATACCGTCCCTGTAAGGGAAGTTCCCAAAGTCGACACAGTGCATAAGAAGTTTTTTTATGCTAATATCAACAGACAGAGCGCCTAAGTTGATAAATATAATATGCAGTCGTAGCTCAACTGGTTAGAGCACCCGCCTGTCACGCGGGAGGTTGCG
>CAZEPT010000005.1:0-19917 GCA_964514225.1 uncultured Candidatus Saccharibacteria bacterium | reverse complement strand
TTGAAAGTAGAAAAAATTGAAGAGAAGAAATGGTTTGATGTGGTGAGAGGGGATTTGAGTGCCGGAGCGGAAGCACTCGATGATTTTATCTTGATCAAAAGCGACGGTTATCCAACATACAACTTCGCTCACATTATCGACGATCTAGAAATGAAAGTAACTCATGTGATGCGCGGCCAAGAATTTATCTCTTCAACTCCAAAGTATATTGCGCTCTATGAAGCACTTCAAATAACTCCACCAGTATTTGTCACACTTCCACCAATAATGGCGGATGATGGTAAAAAGAAATTGGGGAAGCGAGATGGGGCAAAAGATCTCCTTGAATATAGAAAAGAAGGATACTTGAGTACTGCCATGCTCAACTTCTTAGCCCTTATCGGATGGAATCCAGGCACTGATCAGGAGGTATTTACACCCGGGGAATTTGTGTCATTATTTGAACTCTCAAAAATCCATAAAGCTGGCGGACAAGCCAACGAAGAAAAATTAGATTGGTTCAATAAAGAACACATCAAAAAACTTTCTCTCTATGATCAACATGAAGCGATTAAAAATGAACTCACCTCATTCCTCGCTTTATATCATGGGTATGACGAAGAACGCCTCAAACGGCTCGTACCGATTATTATCGAACATATCAGTAAGTGGTCAGATATTCAAAATCTCATAACAGATGGTGAACTTGATTACTACTTTGCGCCGACTCTTGAGATCAAAGATAAGGCAAAAATAAACTGGAAAGAAACTCCACTTGAATCAACCAAGAAATACCTCGAGGAAGTACAAGTAGTCTTGACCACGGTCAGTGAGTCAGATTGGACATATGAGGCCCTTAAAAACGCAATTTGGCCCCTTACAGAAACTCACGGGCGGGGAGACGTCTTATGGCCACTCCGGTACTCTTTATCAGGAAAAGATAGGAGTCCTGATCCATTCATGCTGTTATACATATTAGGTAAAGAAACGAGCATCCTTCGTTTAGATACGATTATAGATACACTAGTTTAGAGAAGAAATAACAAAGCCCGGTTTTGCCGGGTTTTTGTTATAAGGCGTATTTAATTGATTATATGTCGTAAAATCTATGTTGTGCGACATTAGTATACTTTATAAGATAGACCCCCCCTAATGAGCTCTACTAAGTACCCATTCATATGGTATCGAGAAGATCGTTACAATAACTTGGATTGGAAAAAATAGTATTCGAAAGATTGCATACACAACTCTATCTTCATGCTTGAATGGTTCAATTTGTTTAGTGAGATAAGTTAAAAACATGTTTGATGATAAATACAGGGCCCCGAAGACTACAGCCAGTAATTGGAAGACATAATGCCTCACCAACTCAGACACTGAAACTAAAATAACGATACCTAATACTATCCAAAACCATACTTCTGCATACACTTGATAGATAAAAAAACAGACAACGAGAAAAATAACTATACAAATTTCGAAAAATCCTTTCATACTATTTTACCTGACCGAAATAATCGATCTTCATTTTTTTTCTAATATCTTCCATAGATGCCTCAGCAATAATTCTTACTTGTTCTACCCCATCTTCTATAATTTTATTCACCAGCTCTGGATTTTTTTCAAAATATTTTCTTTTTTCTCGGAGGGGTGTGAGAAGTGCGTCTAATACTTCGATCAATCTTTTTTTAATCAGAACATCACCGAGTCCACCTTTTTTGTACTGTTTTTTGAGCTCTTCGACTTCCCCTTTATTTGGATCAAAAATATCTAAATATTGAAAAACAACATTTCCCTTCACTTCACCTGGATCTTCTACATGAATATGGTTTGGATCTGTATACATCTGCATGACTTTCTTAGAGAGAGTATCTCTGTCATCTGAGAGATAAATCGCATTACCCAGTGACTTCGACATCTTAGCTTTTCCATCGAGTCCCGGTAATCTTGCTGTATCACTTGTAATCGCTTTAACATGAGAAAAAGTTTGTCCATAAAATCGATTAAACGTATCAGCTATTTCATTAGTCTGTTCAATCATCGGAAGCTGGTCCGTACCGACTGGAATCATCGTCGCATGAGCGAATAAAATATCAGCTGCTTGAGAGACTGGGTACATTAAAAATCCAGCTGGAACTGTATCTCCATAACCTTTTTGTTTCATTTCATCTTTAACTGTTGGATTACGCTTAAGTCGCGCAACAGTCACGAGATTCAAGAAAAAGATCGTCAACTCTGCTATTTGTGGAATCATTGATTGAATAAAGATGTGAGTCTTTTTTGGATCAATACCACACGCTAAATTATCGAGAACCACTTCCCTGACGTTGTCGCGAACTTTTTCTGGATTATCAGCGTTATCAGTAAATGCCTGTACATCAGCGACCATATAAAACGCCTCATCAGCCTCATCTTGGAGTTTCAATCTGTTTTGAATTGAACCGACTAAATGCCCGAGGTGCAATTTCCCTGTCGGCCTATCCCCTGTCAGTACTACCATTTTTTTGGTACTCATATGGTGCCAGTATACCACATATGACTATTCCCATACTATCCCCGTTTTAATCCCCACCTGAAATATACCTCAAAAACTCCTGTGCTATACTTGCCCTATGTCACAAGAATTAAATCTCCCACCTCAAGACTTAGACTCTGAAAAGGCGGTCTTAGCTTCTATTATGCTTCGTCCTGAGGCACTTTATGAAATTGAAGATTTACTCACCTCTGATGTCTTTTATGCCGACAAGCATAAAGTTATCTATGCAACCATGGTGGATCTCCATAAAACAGGCGACCCGATTGATGTCGTCACACTCACCACAAAACTCGAAAAAGTTCATAAGCTCGATCAAGTGGGAGGAAGAAGTTATTTGGCTGATTTAGTTTCTTCAGTTCCAACCACAACCAATGCTCGTTACTACGCCCAATCTATCTACGAAAAGTACACACTTCGAAGACTCATTAATGCATCTCATAACATCGTTAAAGATGCATACTCACCTGTTGATCAGTCAGTTGATGAAATTCTTGACCATGCTGAAAAAGAAATTTTCCAAGTAACCTCAAACACTAAAGGACAGAAGTTTATTGCCCTTAAAGATACGTTGGATGAAGCGTGGGAGCGTATCGAAAAACTTCATGACAAAAAAGGAGAGCTCCGTGGTGTCCCAACAGGATTCAAAAGCCTCGATACTATTTTGGCAGGTTTTCAAAATCAAGACTTGATTATTTTAGCGGCACGACCATCTATGGGTAAGACAACCTTGGCCCTCGATATCGCACGCTTGGTTGCAACCAACCACAATATCCCAGTCGGTATCTTCTCCCTTGAAATGAGTAGCGGTCAGCTCGTTGATCGCATGCTTGCCGCTGAGTCCAGAGTCAGTGCATGGAATATGAGAACTGGACAGCTCTCAGCTGAAAGTGATTTTAGTCGCGTAAGAGATGGTCTCGATAGACTCTCTCGTGCACCAATATTTATCGACGACCAATCATCAAATACCATTACCAAGATGAAATCATTCGCCCGAAAACTTAAAATTGAGCATGGACTTGGGCTCGTTATTGTCGACTACCTCCAACTTATGGCAACGAGTAAAAACCATGACTCAATGGTCAACCAAGTAACTGAAATTTCACGCTCACTGAAGAACCTCGCCCGTGATTTAAATGTCCCCGTCATTGCCCTCTCTCAGCTTTCTCGTAATGTTGAACACCGTGGTGGACGACCCCGTCTCTCTGACCTTCGTGACTCAGGATCTATTGAGCAGGATGCTGACGTTGTGATGTTTATCCACCGAGAAGATAAAGGAAAAGATGAATCTGAAAAGACTAATATTGCAGAGATCTTAATCGAAAAGCATCGAAACGGACCAGTTGGAAAAGTTGACCTCTTCTTTGATGAAAAAATGACTACATTCCTTGAAATTGATCAGCAAAAAGGACAGTCTTACTCAAATGGAGCAAGTTCATCTACACAAGATCCATTTGCTGGAGTATTTTAAACACTATGGAAAAAAATTCTGAATTTCAAAAATTAATCACCTTCTTTGAAGAATTTCCAGGGGTAGGAGCTCGCCAAGCACGTCGCTTTGCACTCTTTCTTTTATCGAAAAACAGAGGCTTCATAGAAGACTTCACAGGAACACTGATTAACACAAAACAGATGTCTAAAGAGTGTCCGTCATGCATGAGATACCACTTTGGGCAAGAAGATGTATGTTCTATCTGTGAGTCGAGCGAGCGAACGAACTCGATGCTCTTAGTTGTTGAGAAAGAACAAGATATTGAAAGCTTTGAACGAACACACTTATTCGTCGGAAAATATTTTGTATTAGGTAAGTTGATATCGCTTGTTTCAAAAGATGAACTTCGCCTGACACGACTTAACAAACTCCTTCAAAAAATAGAAAAAGGAGGAATAGTAGATGAAATAATCTTAGCCTTCCCGACCACACCGAACGGAACATTTACTGACTCATATGTCCGCCAAGAAATTACTAAACAATTCCCCACTATTGCAATCAAAAGTCTTGGGCGAGGATTTGCTACAGGATCTGACCCTGAGTACGCCGATTCTGACACGATTGCCTTTGCATTAAAAAATAGATCATAACAAAAAACTCCACAAGCTGTGGAGTTTTTTGTGAGCGTTTAAGATATTACGCTATTTTGTTTACTTTAAATTCAAAGTATGGCTGCCGATGTCCGTTTTTCTTTCTATAGTTACTCTTTGCTTTATATTTCAAAACAATGACTTTTGCTGCTCGGCCAACTTTCTCGATTGTTGCATGTACTTTCGCTCCATCGAGGTAAGGAGTTCCAATTGAAGTTTCTGCTCCGTTATCAACGAGAAGTACTTTATCAAAAATAACTTCATCGCCTTTCTTATAGTCGCCTTTCATTTTTTCAGTCCGAAAAATAGTATCTTTTGACACTTTGTACTGTTTTCCGCCAGTTTTTATAATTGCAAATTCCATACCCCCTATATTACTCTTTTTCCCTTAAAAAGTCAACTAATTCAGGTAAATCATCACCTTGAGCACAACAC
Source organism: uncultured Candidatus Saccharibacteria bacterium (assembly GCA_964514225.1). Lineage (GTDB taxonomy): Bacteria > Patescibacteriota > Minisyncoccia > Phycocordibacterales > UBA9973 > CAZEPT01. The sequence goes on along the minus strand of CAZEPT010000005.1, from coordinate 14,888 downwards.
CTCACGTAAATCACAATTTTTTGAGTACCTCAACTATCACCTCCTATATGCTTATGATATAGTAGATATATGATTTCAAAATATACATACAAAAAACTCGCTTGGATCGACGTCCAAAAACCTTCAAAAGAAGAAATTGACAGATTACGAGAAGATTACCAAATTCCTCAAGTAGTTTGTGATGAACTCCTTCGAGAAAGTGCTCGTGGAAAAGTGGAGACGTACGACAATCTCATTTTTATGATCATGCATTTCCCTACTCAAAATCCGACCGTCTCTCACACACTCGATCAGGAAGTTGATTTCGTTGTTGGAAAAAATTTCGTCATCACTGTCCACTATGAGCCAGTAGAAGCGCTCACTGTATTCTCAAAACAGTTCAATGTGGGATCAAAACTTGAAAAAGGTAAAGAGATACCTCATGCAGGTTACATCCTTCATTTTATGACCAAGGAACTCTACTTCAGTGTCATCAGGTCACTCTTTGACATGAACTCTTGGCTCAAAGAAATTGAAAAAAACATCTTTGCCGGACATGAAGAAAAGATGGTCATTTCAATTTCAAATCTCAATCGAGTCATCATCGACTATACTCAATCACTTCGATTTCATGAAGAAACGCTTCGATCATTTCAACTCGCTGCTAAAGAATTTTTTGGTACAGAATTTTCGTATGATCTCAGCAGAATGACTGGAGAATATAACAAAGTTCAACACATGCTCGATGGACATAAAGAACTCTTAAAAGATCTCCGTGAGACCAACAACTCTCTCTTGGATACAAAGACAAACCGAACAGTCAAAAAACTCACTGCCCTTTCATTCATCATGCTCCCACTCACGCTTATTGTTGGAATTTTTGGCATGAACATGTCAATGATCTACATTAAGAGTAGCTTCCACTTTATGATAGTTATAGGGAGTATGGTTTTCTTAGGTATTATTATGTACTGGTATTTCAAAGCAAAACAATGGTTCTAAAAATATACAACACATTCAGTCGAGAAATCGAAGATTTCAAACCACAGGCAGATTCAGCGGTTGGGCTCTACACCTGCGGTCCCACTGTCTACAATTATCCTCACATCGGTAATTACCGTACGTTTATTGCTGGTGACATTTTAAAACGCACGCTCTTATCTCTCGGATTTTCTGTGAACCACATCATGAACATCACTGATATCGACGATAAGACGATTCGTGACTCCATAAAAGAGGGAAAAAGTTTACTCGAGTTTACACAATTTTACACAGATGAATTTTTTAAGGACCGTGACCAGCTTCTGATCATTCCAGCAAGTCACTACCCAAAAGCTACAGACTATATCGATGAGATGGTGCTTTTGATCGAAGTCCTCATCCAAAAAGGCTATGCATACAAAAATCCTGATGGGAATGTCTATTTCTCTATCAAAAAAGATGAAGATTATGGAAAGCTCAGCCATCTTGATATGTCAGCCCTCAAAGATAATGCTGGTGGGCGTTTAGTCAAAGATGAATACGAAAAAGATGATGTTCAGGATTTTGCCCTTTGGAAAGCATGGGATGAAAACGATGGTGGAGTCTTCTGGGAAACAAGCTTAGGTAAAGGACGCCCAGGCTGGCATATCGAATGCTCAGCTATGAGCATGAAGCATCTTGGCACAACTATCGACATCCACACAGGTGGAGTCGACAACATGTTCCCCCATCATGAAAATGAAATCGCTCAATCAGAGTCGGTTACAGATAAACCATTTGTGAATTACTTCATGCACAATGAATGGCTCTTGGTAGATGGCAAGAGAATGGCAAAATCAGCCGGTAATTTCTATACCCTAAGAGATATTACCGAAAAAGGCTACAATCCCCTTTCTTACCGCTATTTTTGCTTCTTAACGCACTATCGGACACCAATCAACTTCTCTTGGGAAGCGCTCACAGCTGCCCAGAATGCGCTTGAAAATATCCAGACCTTCTATGCGCTCAACTATACAGAGAGTAGTTCAATCCATCGAGACTACCAGGAACGCTTCCAAAAGGCGCTGTGTGATGATTTAAACACGCCTTCAGCTGTTGCAGTCATGTGGGACCTCATGAAAGATGATGAGGTTTCTCTTGAAGTAAAAATTGGTACGCTCAACTACTTCGATACGGTGCTTGGATTTAATATCAGAGCGCTTCTCCCTAAAATTTCACCTGAAGCCCAAGAACTCATAACGCTTCGAGATACTGCTCGACTAGAAAAAGATTGGACAAAGAGTGATGAACTCAGAGGTCACATAGAGTCCCTCGGCTTCAAAGTCTTCGATACTACAGCAGGCACAAAAATAATAAAAAAATTCTAACATACTAAAAAAGTACACAATTTCTTGTATACTTTTTGCGTTATTGCCTAAATTTTTATAATCCATTAGGATTATTTACTTTTGACGTTTGTTTGATTTCACTGATTGTCTTTTTCACTCCACGTTTTTTCCGTCCATACAGATTGTAATACCTTTTCCCTCGCCAGAACACCTTGGCCTGTTCTCTTACTTTTGGATCATCAGGCAACAAATATAGAATAGATTTTTCCTCACTACCATCCACGCTTCTAAATATTGGTAAACGATACGTATCGCGGGTGAGGACCATTCGAGCATGTTTTGAGTCTAAAGGAATATGGTTTAATAAATGATGGATAAACTGTACTTCAAGAATCGCTCTCTGAATGAAATTCCCCTTCCTGTAAATTTGCCTGAAGTAGCATTTCTGATTATTCATATTAACAACAGTAATTTCAATCCCATAGATGTCTTTCGGAACAAAGTCATTTTTGTCCGGTATATAGCCAGTAAAAACTTTTACTGTATATCCATGATCATAGTGGCGAATGAAGACAGCTTGATCTTTGGTCAGGTCAAGGCGCCTTGTCTCAGGCATGTCGATCTCTGCATCATGTTCTATCTGCCTCCTCTTTTCAGGCGGTAGATTCTCGTACTTGAGGTCACCAAGGCTATTTTTTAGGGTCGAAAAGAGCCTGGAGGCCTTAAAAACGTTTTTCTTTTTCATATGTACTGTATTTTTTTATTACTATAACACAAAATATTATTTACGCAAATAAAAATAGCCCGTAACATGTACGGACTATTTTTATTAATTTATCTACTTAATGAACGACTGTTTCAGGAACTGTACAGTTATTTTTGACCCAGGTAGTATCAAAATCAACTAGCTCTCGTCTCTGACCTTGATAGATATAGTACGAATTATCTATCGGATTGCAGGGTGCTTGGATGCAAACAATAGGCATCATATCAACAATCTTTTCATCAGGGCAAAAGCGGAGTTTTGAAAAATATTCTTTACAGTGGGCTTGCGCCTGGCTGACTGGATTACACGCCATGAGTGTACACATTAAAGGTCCTCCTGGAGTTGTACGGCTACAGGTGTTACACCCATCAAACCAGACCTTACAGTTATCAGTGAGCGTCGCATTGTTGCCACATGAAAGCACCATTCCACACTTCGTTTCGCTATTATAGTCGACTCCTGGAACATAGGTACATCCTTCTGGTGGAGCAGCATAGTCGCACATAGCTATTGGAGGCGTCGTTGAACAAAATTGAGAACGCAATACTCCGCGAGTGATCGGTCCAACAAATCCAGTTTGACTCACTGCATTATCTTTTTGATACAACATGGTCGCTCGAAGAGTCAGGATTCCAAAATACCCAGTCGGAATTACCTTTAAGTATCCACTTGAATAGAGTGCTTGTTGTAATTCTAAAACAGCTGTTTGTTTGTTATTTCGTGGTCCATCAGTAAAACCGAGATTTTGAGTAAATTTAAAACAACCTACTCGAGCCACTGTCGTTTGGTTATTTGAAATCACCATACCTTGATCTTGAGCTGATACAGGAATTGCTGTAAAAAATATAATACTCAGTAAAAATAATACTAGTTTTCTCATATATATATACTGACGTGAGAGATTACAAAACCTTGCACTGTATACCCCTATTTTTGTTTATTTAGAGCACATCAAATAAAAAACGAAGTGAATTTCTTATTCTTCATCAGCATCTCCGACCACCCCGGACTCGAGTGACTCAATGATTTTAGCAATATTACCGAGCATAATACCTGGAATGTTTGACCAGGATGTTTTTATTCGGTGATCAGTAATTCGATCTTGAGGAAAGTTGTAGGTGCGTATCTTTTCACTCCGATCAGCAGTCCCGATCTGGTTCTTTCGGTCAGCTGAATATTTTTTTGCCTCTTCTTCTTCTTCTTTCTGCTGAAGCTTGGCAGTGAGGATCATCATGGCTTTCTCACGGTTAGCAAGTTGACTACGTTCTGAAGTTGAACGCACATCAATACCGGTCGGCTTGTGAATAAGTCGCACAGCAGTTTCAACCTTATTGACGTTTTGCCCACCAGCGCCACCGGAACGAGAATATTCCATTTCCAAATCATTTGGATTGATGACAAAGTTTACTTTCTTTTTGATCGGGAGTACTGCAACAGAGGCAGTTGATGTATGAATCCGGCCGTTCTTTTCTGTACCCGGAATACGCTGAACACGATGGACTCCTGTTTCGTAACGTAGTTTTTTATAAACGTCTTTACCCTTGATTTCAATGGATGCTTCCTTGTACCCATCAACACTACTCTTTGATTCGTCTAAGAGCTTCCAGTTCCAGCCCACCATATCAGCATAACGCTCATACATATGAGCAAGTTCCCAAGCAAAGAGCGACGCTTCATCCCCACCTGCTCCAGCACGAAATTCCATAATAATCTCATTTGGAAACTCTTCTTCTTCTTTTTCAGATTCAAGAATTTGCTCAATTTGAGACTCAATTCCATCACGTTCTGTACGCAGGGTTTCGAGTTCACCTTTACCCATTTCAAACAAGCTCTCATCTGCCTCCATCATGAGCCTGATTTCTTCTTCCTTCTGTTCAAGACCTTCATACCGCTCCATCAAGTGGGCGGTCTTATAATCTTTTCTCAGATCTTCTCTTTGTGTAAGTTCAATTGACATATGTAGAGTAATTATAAATTATAAATGCAAAATGATAAAGATAAAAAAACAAAAAGAGAGCTCCGAAGGTGCTCTCTTTTTGTTTTGAGTAAATAGTTATTTTTTACTTGCTGCTTGTCGTTTCTTGAATTTATCTACACGCCCAGCAACGTCCAAGACTGTTTCTTTACCAGTGTAAAACGGGTGAGAAGCGCTTGAAATTTCGATTCGGAAACTTGGATATTCCTTACCATCTTTGGCAACAGCCTTATCTTTCGTATCTACGGTTGATTCAACAAGCCACTCTGCATCAGAAGATGCATCTTTAAAGAGGACTGTTCTGTAGTTTTTTGGGTGAATTTCTTTTTTCATACTGCTAGAATATAGCACATTTTATTTTAAAATACAAATTTTTATCTGTTTGAAACACCATATTGCTTCAAATAATCGATATCTGCTTGGATTTTAGCTACACGCGCCATAACTTGGGTTCCGTAGGAACATGATACACCTCCAGTGCCGTAGTATTTACACGCTGCTTTAATTTGGGATGAATAGGTTGGTCCAGCACCAAGGTCAGAGAGATAGGTTGCTGATGCAACAATTGCATCTTTCGCATTCCATGGATTCGCACTTCCAGTAATTGCCGCAACTCGTCCAGAAACTAATTTCCAGGTTGAAGCAATGAACTGCGCAGGTCCCATCGCTCCTCCCCACCCAGCAACGCCGGCAATAGGACAAGACACAACGGTCTTAAACGGATCCATTCCCATACTCTGGGTAATCTGAATAAACGGTGGAACGTCTCTGGTTGGCTTCATAACATTCACAAATGGTGTTCCAGTATTCATTCCGACTCCAGCACCGGTTGTTGCATTTTTTAAGTAACACTTTCCAACATTTGCCCCGAGAGCAGATTCTTGTGTTAAGATTGCCAGGACAAGTGCTGCAGGAACTCCCGTTCTCGCTTGAGCAAGTTCTGCGTGTGCTACTGCTGTACCAAAAGGAATTGCGGCTGTTTGTCCTCCCGCGAAATTAAACAATCGAGCCTTAATTGCAGCTGCTTTTGCTCGGTTTTGAATAAGGATACTTTCGTATTCTTTTTCTTTATTTTTTGAAATAGATAGGAGTCTTTTTCTGTATGCTTCATCAGTTTCAGCTTGTTTTTTATTCTGCTCAAGTGCAGCTTTTGCATCAAGCTCTGCATCTTGTTTTTGTTCAAGTTCGCTCTTTTGACTTTCTGTACTTTCTTTAATTTCTCTCACAGACATAACGGTAGTTCGAAGAGCTTTTTTAATTGCAGAAAGTGAATCAACATCTGAGTAAAAATCTGATAAATCTTTTCCTGAAAGAATAAGATGAATCATGTTTGCATCATCTAATTCATCAGTCTTACGAATCAGTTGAGACAGAGAATCTTTCTGATTTGATAGCTTACCTTCCAAGTCGCTAATTGTTGAAGATTTATTTGATATTTCACTTGAGAGCTTTATAATTTCAAGATTTTTTGCTTTCACATTGAGTCGAGCTTTATCTATCTGATTTTGAAGTTTTGTAATTTCTTTTGTAATACCAGTAGATGTTCCCTTCTGAGAATTCAGTTCAGCTTGTTTTTTAGCAATCTCAACTTCAAGCTGCTTCAGCTCTGCTTCTAACCGAGCTCGCTCCTCAGGAGTCACTTGCTGAGCAAAAGCACTTGTTGAAAAAAGCATACCAAAGAATGCTATTGGTACAATAATACTGGTAGCGATAATAATTTTACGGGAAATATTGGTTTTTTTCATATATTAAGTATAAAAGTTCTTAAGGATAAGAGCAAGGTGTTCTTACAAAACTAAAAACACCCCGTGTATCCATATATACTGACGGGGTGTTTTTAGTTTTATTACAAAGAGTACATTATTCAGCTACCTCTTTCTTTCCTTTTTTTTCTACTTCAATTGAAGTAAGATCGACAGCGGCTACATCTTCTGTTTCTTCCTTCATTGTTGCAATAGAGGCAACAATTTCTTCCTCTCCGACAGCAAGTTCAACTCCTGTTGGGAGAATAAGGTCTCCAGCTGTAATCTGACTATCCATATCAACGAGTGTTGATATGTCTACTTCAATTTCATGTGGAATATCTTTAGGCAATGCCTTAATTTCAATTTCGTGCATTACTTTTACCAAGTTACCGAGGCCTGACTTCACAGCACCTGCAACGCCGATAAAATTAAGCGGAATCGTAACATGTGCTTTGACATTTGCGTCAATCGCAAGGAAATCAACATGAGTAATAATACTTTTTACAGGATCAACTTGTACTTCATGAATCAACACTTGTGTCGGTTTCCCATCAATAATGAGGTCGAGAGTACTTGACTCCCCTGCGGCACGGTAGAGCTTTTCGAATATATTTCGAGGAAATGCAATACTTGTATTTTCGATCTTAGCGCCATAGACGACACCCGGAACCATGCCATTACTTCGCATGTGAGCCACGTTATCCGCCTTACTTCGCTTTGTTACGTCTAAACTTAACATGGGACTACTATAACATAATTTTTTACTTTTTGAAACCCACTTTATTGTTACTTTTTAGCCGCCAAAAAGTAACCAAAAAGGCTCTCACCACTCACTCTTTTTCATACCCCAGGGTACCTTCTCTAGCAAAGCTATTCACCTTGTACTCACGAAACTCGAACTCCCTCAAAACAATAACTCACTTCGTTCAAACAGATTGTTTTGTCCTTCGGAACGTGAGTCCTTGTTGGTTCGTATTGGAAAAAGAGTGAAAGGTGAAGAAAGACAGAGCACTCCTTTGTTTATAGCGTGAGTCCAGAGTGTCTAATACACAGGAAGGAAAAAGAGTGAAAGGTAAAAAACTCAATAAAAAAAAGAGCCTACCAAATTGATAGACTCTTCGCATGTTTTGTGAAATTAAAATCCTTACTCGAGAGTAATTACTCCTTTTCTAGTTTTTGTTGAGTAATAGGCTTTTGCAGTTATTGCTTTTTTATGAGCAAACACTGTTCTTACCTCAACTGGTAAACCAAGTTTAAGCAAAGTTTTTACCTCAATAACGAATGTGACATTCCAAGAATGACCACTTCCGTCTTCGGCTTGAATACTCTGCATAATGCATGGTAAAGCCATTTGTCTCCCATTGCTTTCAATGTAGAAACCTGTCTCTCTTTTTTCGGCAAAAAGACGTAAACCGTCAAACAGTTCTTCTCTTGAAGCACCATTTAAAATTTGAATTGTTTTTAACATCGTACGATGAATTTAAAAGAACTCTTTATACATTTTACAGAGGACAAAGAATACTCTGGAGCCATAAGGCAATCTTTCCGTACAGAAAGAACTACCAATATACTAGCATAATTATATAGATATGTCAAGAACTCCCTAAGGTAGGTTTCCTTATTAGAAATAAGATATTAGTAATTTTTACTCTACTTCTTTTTCCTGATAATATGATCGTGGAGATATTCTTTTGTCCCAGCAAGACCGGCACCGAGTGCAACTTTTTTTCCGGGATTAAAGATATTCGTCGGATCAAAGAGATTCTTGGTTTGTGTAAATAGTTCATAGATTTCTTTTCCATACATTTGTTCGAGATACGGTGTGCGGACCAAACCGTCATTGTGCTCGGCTGTAATCGAGCCTTTAAATGAAAGCACTAAGTCATATACCTTTTGTGATATTTCCAAAATTTGATCAGCCCCAAAAGGCGTTTCAAGATCCATGAGTGGGATAATATGAAAGTTTCCATTACCGGCATGTCCTGCAATAGTGTAGATAAGCTTGTGCTCTTTTAAGATTGCTTCAATTTTAGGTAGGAAATCCGGCAAATATTCAGGTTTCACAATAATGTCGTCGATGAACGGTGCGGTTCGCTTGCCTTGGACGTGCTTCCGAAGCATGTTGAAACTCTCTCTTCTAATCTTCCAGTATTTTTGTGCCTCTTGTGAATTTTTTGCAACACGCATTTTGTAACCATAATGCGTTACTTTGTCTTTAATAGCTCCGAGTTGTTTTTTTACTTCAGCTTCGTCTTGTCCTCCACATTCGACAAGTAAGATAAGTTTCGGTACTCCACCTGTGATGAGCATTCCTGTTTCTGGCAAGAAAGAAAATCCGAGTCGCATCGCACCCCAAAATCCCATCTGCTTGAAAAAATCAAAAAAGAATCTTACCGCAAGCTTCATACTGTAGTCATCATAACTTTCGATACTCTCTGGATTGAACGGGACTATTTCGGCAACGATATTTCCGAGATTTTTTAAATCTGGAAGAAAAACAGCCAAGAGACTTGTATACTTTTCTGTTGGGATAATTTTAAATGTGATTTTTGTGACAATACCGAGTGTCCCCTGTGACCCAACGAGTAATCGACACAGATCAAATGTGCCAGTTTTTTTGTCGTAGACATTCCATAAGAAATATCCGGCAGAATTTTTTGAAACATCAGGTTTGGCGGACATAATTGCGTCGTAATTATCATCAATCAATTTTTTGAGATTTTTGTACAACCCTCCTTCGAAATTTTCTTGCGCGCATTTTATTTCAAGTTCTCCTGCTGTAAGTTTTGAAACTTCATAGATATTTCCATCAGTAAAAACGACTTCAAGCTTTTCAACATACTGTTCTACTTTTCCGTATTTAATGGTCTTCTCCCCAGCACTGTTGTTTGCAACCATACCACCAACTGCGCAGATCTCTCGTGATGCTGTATAGGCTGGCATAATACGTTCGTGTTTGAGTGTTTCTTTCTCAAAATCACGGTAATAGCAACCTGGTTCAACAACTGCGTAAGTGTCGGTAACCTCGATTACTTTATTAATATACCGTGTGAAATCCATAATGATAGATTCATTGATAGATCCTCCAGACATGCACGTTCCAGCACTACGGGCCGTGATAGAGAGGTTTGGAATATCTTTTTTATGTTCACGAACAAAATTTACAACAGCCTGAACATCTTGAGTATTTTTAGGAAAGACAACAACTTCTGGTACTACCTCAAAAAGGCTCGCATCGTGTGAATACTTTTCTCGTATTTCATCACTTGATTCGACATCACCTGCGATTATTTTTTTGAGTTCTTCAGGGAGGTTCACAGTTATTTCATATTATTAAATACTTTCAATTTTTGAAGGACGACTGCTTTGATAGCGTCTTTCGCCATAGGCAGGTACTTGTATGGTGCGACTTCGTCTTTGTTAGCTTCGGTCAGACTTTTGACGAGCGCATCTTTGTACGCCACGCGGATTTCTGTGTTGATATGCACTATTGCAACACCGGCTTCAATACACGCCCTGACGTCTTCGTCGGTATTTCCTGAGGCGCCGTGGAGGACCATCGGAATGTTTGTCGCTTCATATATCTCTCTGACTCGTTCTGGGTGAAGTGCAGGCTCACCGCTCTTGACCATACCGTGAATATTGCCGACAGAAGGCGCAAGGAGGTCAATCCCCGTACTATCTATAAAATGTTTTGCATCTGCTGGGGTGGTCATGGTCGCTTCACCCACACCGTCCGGTACACTGTCGAGCATTTTTGATGAAGATCCAATAAAACCAAGCTCAGCTTCAATGAGGATTTCTCTTCCCTCTTTCTCTCCAAGTTCGCGAGCGTAATCGACGCACTGTTTAGTAATCTGGATATTTTCTTCAAGCGGAAGTTTTACGAGGTCGATAATCGCCATGTCATATCCTGCATCGAGGGCTTTTTTAACTGATTCAAATGAGTAGTGATGATCGGCATTAAGGAATACTGGGACTTTGGACTCTTTTTTGAGCGCAGTGACAATAGCTGCGAGGACTTCGATATCAATATAATTTTCCTCGCCTTCTGTTGCGCCTAGAATAACTGGAACATTCAGCTCTTCAGCAGCTTCGACAATGGCGTGAATAGCGTCTAAATTCGACACATTAAAATGCCCGATGGCGCGATTATTCGCTCGGGCTTCGAGAATAAGACTTCTGAGTGATGGATTCATAAGTTTATTATACGTTTTCACATAAATAAAAACAAACCCCAACGAGTGGGGTTTGAATCAAATTCTTCTTGTCTTTGACAAATACTTGAGAAGAGCAAGTATTAATAATTTTGTTGTGGGAACGGTTCTTGTTCTATCCTTGCTCAATCAAGAGGAGGAATAATTACCCGTTTAGGAAGCTTATACTTCACCATAACCAAAATTAATTTCTTCAATCCTAAGTTGTTTTCTTTTGAAAATTCTTAGAATTAAACGTTTCGGAGACAGCTTCCTGATACAATTCACCAAGTACTTCGGCAATTTCTTCAGGACTTTCATTGATTTCCTTCGCAAGGTTACCAATTTTCCGTTTTGAATCTTCAAAAGTTACACTTTGATTTTTCAAAGCTACTACAAGTAACTTGCGGTGGATTTCCGACTTTTTTTCTGCACCTACTGGCATAAAAATAAATTTTAAAATTTTGCCTACTCTTGACCTGATTTTCGGCTTACTCAGGAATGGTCGCAATAGTGCGGATTCAATTACATATTATACTATAAATTAATATTTGTCAAGTAGTTCAAAGTCTAAAACATAGTGATATAATTTCCTTATGGAAAATAAACAATACGACTTTGTAGCTATTGGAGACATCGTAACTGATGCCTTTATTAAAATTAAAGATGCGGCCGTCCACTGTAATCTCAAAAATGATACATGCGAACTCTGCGTCAGATACGGCGATAAAGTACCCTTTGAAGACGTCTACGTCGTCAAAGCAGTCGGGAATAGTCCTAACGCTGCAGTATCCGCATCACGTCTCGGGGTTTCGTCTGCACTCATCGCAACTGTCGGAGCAGATCAAAATGGAAAAGACTGCTTGGAACAGCTAGAGAAAGAACACGTATCAATCGAATACATGAAGATGAACACTGAATATCCGACGAATTATCACTATGTCTTATGGTACGATGTCGAGCGAACGATCTTAGTCAAGCATGCGCCATTTCCCTACTCTCTCCCTATCAACATGCCGGCACCTAAATGGATCTATCTGACATCTATGGGAGAAAATTCTGTCGAATACCATCACGAGATTGCTCAGTATTTAAAAGACCATCCGGAAACCAAGCTCGCGTTCCAGCCTGGTACATTCCAAATGAAACTCGGTACAGAAGTATTGAAAGATATCTACCAAGAGGCAGATGTCTTTTTCTGCAACGTCGAAGAAGCACAAAGAATACTTAAGATAGAAGAACATGACAAAGTAAAACTTATGCAAGGTTTGATGGCACTCGGTCCGAAACTCATCTGTATGACAGACGGTATCAAAGGCGCCTACACCTACGACGGGACTGATGCATTCTTTATCGGAGTCTATCCACACACACCATTTGAGCGAACTGGTGCCGGTGATGCATTTGCCTCAACATTTACATCAGCCCTTCTTCTTGGTATGACACCAGCTCAAGCACTATCATGGGGACCAATCAACTCGATGTCAGTCGTCCAAAAAATTGGTGCACAGGAAGGACTCCTGACGCGAGAAAAACTTGAAGAATTTCTTAAAAACGCCCCAGAGAACTACAAAGCTAAAAAGATTAATTAATATGGAAAAAAATTTCAACAAAATGCCGTTTGAAAATAAAAACGGAGTAGGCCCAAATGCAGATTACTATAAAAAAGGAGTTGATACGGTTGAGATGACTAAAATCGACGAATTAGCCGAAGAAGCCCTCCATGCACAGACAACTCACCTGTCAGATGAACTTTTAGGAAAACCGACCTTTAATACTTACAATACAGAAGATCAAGCAGAGAGCAGAGAAGCCCTTAACAATAAAAGAGAGACGTACGGATTCAAAACGAATATTCCCGTAGATTACGAAAATTTGTTGGGAAAATTTGAGCTACAGAAACAAGAAAAAATAAACGACCTCACTAAACGTTCAGAAGAATTACTAAAAAAGAAACAGATTATTCAAGATTTTTACGAATCTGAAGCATGCAGAAATATACAACTACGTATTGAAACTTTGGATAAAGATATTCAGATATTAAAAGATAAAGAACAGACAGAGGAGATACAACAGGAAATCGAAGATACACAAGACAAGAAAAAAGACCTCGTCGCCATTTTATCTGAGATGACTCCACCTGAGTGCTATGATGAAGAAGAAATAGAAAATGGACTGGAAGCCATCGCAAAAGAACAAGCTCTCCTCATTAATTACATAGATCCTGAAGTTCAATAAAAAATCCCCGTACGGGGATTTTTTATTTATATAAGTGATTTACTGCTTGAGTAATTCCTTCTACTCCGAGACCATAGCGCTCAATAAGTTCATTTGGTGTACCAGATTGGCCAAACTCATCAGAGACTCCAACAAATGCTTGCTTGGTCGGATGATTTTGAGAGAGAAATTCAGCAATAGCACTTCCAAGTCCACCAGCTTTTTGATGCTCTTCCACGCTCACGATTCCGTACTTTGCTTTTTGTGCGAGTGACAAGACGAGTGCTTCGTCGAGAGGTTTAATCGTATGGATATTTACCACGACAACTTTCTTACCTTCTGATTCTAATTTCTGAGCGGTAAGGATCGACTGATAGACGAGTGCGCCTGTGGCAAAAATGACCACATCAATATCACTTTCGTCACCAAATACTACGTATCCTTTACCGAGTTCAAAAGGAGTCTCAGGAGTTGTGATTATAGGCGTCTTCTCACGCGCTAAACGAAGATATACGGGGGTTTGAGCTTCTAGGCATGTCAATGTAGCTTTTTCTGCTTCTATGGCGTCACAAGGCGAAATAACCGTCATATTGGGGATTACACGGGTGATAGCAATATCTTCTATTGCTTGGTGAGTTCCTCCATCAGGACCAACTGAAATACCGGCATGCGATCCGACAATAATCACTTTTTGGTCGTTATAGGCTATTGTGGTACGGATCTGTTCCCAGTTCCGTCCTGGAGAAAACATGGCGTATGAGCTCATAAATGGAATCTTTCCCATAGAAGCCATTCCAGATGAAACGGATGCGAGATTTTGTTCTGCTACGCCGACTTCAATAAACCGCTCAGGAAACTTTTCCTTGAAAAAATGCATTTGAGTTGATTCAGTCAAATCAGCGCAAAGAGCCACAACATTTTTGTTCTGTTCTCCTGCTTTCACGAGCCCTGTTCCAAATCCTTTTCGGATAGGTACTTGTTCGACGTCAGCACTAAGTATATTTTGATTTATTTTTGGATTAAGCATACGTTATTCATGTTCACTCATAATTTTTCCACCAAGTGTTCGGAGTTCTTTGAGTGCCATATCAGCTTCTTCTTTGTTCGGTGGTTTGCCGTGCCAGTGGTAGTCTCGTTCAAATTCTTTGACACCTTTCCCTGGAATTGTTTTGGCGATGATGACTGACGGTTTTTCAAATGTCGCTTTGGCTTTGCCTATAGCATCACTTATCATTTCAAAATTATGTCCGTCTATTTCTTGAACATGCCAGTTGAAGGCTTCCCATTTTTTTACTAAATTATCGAGCGGCATGATGTCTTCAGTGTAGCCGTCTATTTGGATGTTATTTCTATCAACGATGGCGATGAGATTATGAAGTTTTTCTTTTCCGGCGAGCATGATCGCTTCCCAGTTCTGGCCTTCATTGAGTTCCCCATCCCCCATCAAACAGTAGAAAAATTTTCCAGAGGTAACACTGTTATCTATTCGATCAGCGAGCGCCATACCGAGGGCTTGGGATAATCCAGCACCGAGCGGACCGCTTGAAGTTTCGAGCATAGGCAAAAATTCTCGGTGTGGATGACCTTGGAGGCGTGTACCAAATTTCCTGAGGGTTAAGAGTTCAGATACAGGAAAATAACCCGCATGTGCCATAATGGCATAGAGAACTGGATTAATGTGTCCATTTGAAAGGACTAGAC
>CAZEPT010000004.1:0-23613 GCA_964514225.1 uncultured Candidatus Saccharibacteria bacterium | reverse complement strand
TTTGTGTACCGATCTTAGATTTATACCTTCTGACAATATAAATTTAAAATTCTTATTTTACAGCATCTTTCAATGCTTTTGCAGCTCGGAATTTTGGCACTTTTGTTGCTGCAACTTTAACTGCTTCACCAGTTTTAGGATTGCGCGCCATACGTGCTGCCCGAGGTTTGACTGAAAAGATTCCAAGACCAGCTATAGAAACTTCTCCGCCTTTTTTGAGTGTCTTGATGATTTCTTCAATCATCCCGTCCACTATTTCTTCAGCCTGAACTTTCGTTCCGCCGAGTTTTGCGTGTACCCACTCAACAAGTGCTGCTTTGTTCATATGTATGTATATAAATTACTTATAAGCGAGCTCGCCTTAAAGAATCTATAAGAAACTTAAAGCTATGTATAGTATAGCTTTTTAACCATTTTAAATGCAAGTGTTTTGACAATAGTTTTAAACAGAGGCTTTATAGGTGGAAAGAGTGGAATAATGAGGATGAAATTAGATAAGTAAAAAGGCCTCGAGTATGAGTCCCACTGTGGGACGCATGCTCGAGGCCTTTAAAAACTTCTCGCACTTACACTTGCCTTGCTACATGTACGTAGCATTTTTTTAAAAAAGAACGGTACTTGTTCACTCCATATAAAGAACTAATATGACGGCTTTTGAACGTCAGTTTTTTGTATCAGGTGATACACTTGTTGTAACTTGTTTTAAGTATAACAGATGTAAAAAATAAAAGGGTAGGAGAGGGTGTGGATAACCTACCCACAAACCTATATTTTTATTGCAGACAAACTCTGCGTTTGAAAAACTATAACAATATAGGTGGGGGGGGGTAAACCCAGAGCTAGTTGGTAATTGGTATAATATACAAAGCGGAACGGCCCAGGCCGTTCCGCTTTGTATCTGTTTATCTATTTACTCTTTTCTACTAACTATGTACTGTGTTTCTTTTACTAAGCACCAACACCACAAACACAAGAGTAAAACTCATGAGAGCCATCAGTGGAATAGTCACGAAACCAAATTCAAAGACGTAACGAGCGGTACAGGACGCGGTAGCACTGCATGGAAGGGGACTATAGCCGGTATAGTATATGAAGTTGTGATAGAGGGAAATAATTCCACCAACAACAGTCAAAAGCATAAGGTACGGGCGAATAGATGAAAGTGTTTCTTTTCGAATGAGCGCCAATCCCGTCATAAACACTACAGGGTAAAAGAAAATTCGTTGGTACCAGCATAAGTCGCACGGTGGAAATCCGACAACATTTGAATAAATAAGGCTACAAATCATAGCAACAAAAGAGAGTGTAAAAACGATCCATACTCCATATTTTCTAATATGGGTAATTGCATCTTTCCAAAAGACGAGACAAAGGATAAGGATAAAGGCGTACACAAAGACTCCGATTGAAAGGAGTACATTAAATGCATGTATTGTATTCATACATGTATTGTATCACAGCCGATTGAGCTCTATCAATTAAAAATCCCTCAACTGAGGGATTTTTAATTATTGAACAGTACAGCTCGTCTTTTCAGCAAGATACTCAAGTGTTTGCTCTCCTGTTGCACGAGTCCCATCTGGGAAGACCCATGTTGGGAATGATTGAATACCTGCCTCAGTACAGACAGGAAGCATGTCTTTCCCATTCGGCGCTGAACACTCGATATACGGAAGAAGTTTTGCTGACGCTGCACCAAATGCAGCTTTTTGATTTTGACAGTGAGGACACCAAAAGGCTCCGTAAAATTTTGCTCCACTATTAGCGATACACGTAGCAAGTGCATCATTTTTACCCGGCTTATTAGATTGAACAAAGAAAAAATAGGCGAACACTGCGAGGACAATAAAACAAATGGCGAAAAATGCGATTTTTGATTTCATATAGATAACAATTATTTTTTAATATTCTGTCGTTTCAAGAAGTAAATCAAGAAGAAGACAAGACCAAGTGCCAAGATATTCATGAGTAAGAGTTTGAGGTTGGTAGAGATAAGATTAAATCCGATTCGTGTAATAGGAATTTGATTCACGTCTGGGTACTGAATACACTGTTCAAGAACACTGAAGCCTCCACATTTCATAAATCCATTAATTTGGATAAGGAAACAAATTCCTGAATAAACCGCTCCGGCCATGAAACCAAGACCGAGAACTAAATTTGTCTTTAGTCGTTTAAACGCATTCATTCCAAAGACGACTGTGGCAAGTAAGAAGACAAGTGTCGAGAGAACTAATAAAAAATATATCATATGTTCCTATTATAGTATAAAAATAGGGAAAGCAAAGGAATAACCTATTTTGAATGAAACTTCTTGTGAATATCTTTAAGTTGTTTGTCCGTCACATGCGTATAGATCTGGGTCGTTGCGATATTGGCGTGGCCGAGCATCATTTGGACACTACGAATATCAGCCCCGTTTGAAAGGAGATCGGTCGCAAAAGAGTGGCGCAAGACGTGCGGTGTGACTTTCTTTGAAATACCGGCTTTGATTGCAAGTTGCTTGATTATCCGTTCGATCGAGCGAGGAGTCAGACGCATAGTACTTCCGGCTTTTTTGTTGCTTGAATACTGAATAAAGAGCGGTTCTTCAAAATCAGCGCGGGCTTTGACGTAATTTGAAATAGCTTTTTTGGCACCATCACTCAAGAAAACAACCCGGACCTTTTCTCCTTTTCCACGAATAGAGAATTCATCTTTGGTAATATCAATATCTCGGTTGAGCGAGCAGAGCTCAGAAAGACGAAGTCCGGTCGAGAAAAAGAGATTGAGAAGCGCCATATCACGTAAATTTGAAATAGTCGAACCTTCAGCAGCTAGAAAGAGACGTTTGAGTTCATCAATAGATATAAGATCAATATGACGGTCACCGGTTTTGGCAAGTTCGATCGCATCTGGAGTAAGCGAGGTGATTTTCCGCTTCATTAAGTATTTCAAGAAACGACGAAGGGCGATCAGGTGATAGTTCTGAGTATTTTTCTTAAGCGTCGCTTGTGTTTGACCCTTCACCTTGACCCCTAGTTGGCGATTGAGGTGGAGACGATACTCGCGAACGACAGACTCGGTGATTTCTTTGGCTTCCGTTACTTTAGCAAATGCAAAAAACCGATCAATATATCGTTCGTAGTTGGAGACTGTTTTGAGGCTTGATCCACGCTCAATCTCCATATATTCCAAAAATTGACGTTTTAAGTCGGAGAGCGATTCCATAGAGTTAATTATAAGCCCCCGCCCGAGTATTTCATAGGTAGAAAGGAGATATTTGCATTAAAAACGAAAATATAGTATAGTGTTCGTATGTTAAAGACGACCAAAAAACAAGCAATTATAAAGAAAGTTCAAACCCATGCGACTGACACCGGCTCTCCGGAAGTTCAGATCTCAATCCTTTCAATGAAAATTGAAGAATTGGCGAACCATCTTAAAACTCATAAAAAAGACAATCACTCACGAAAAGGCCTTATCAAAATGGTGGCTGATCGACGTGGAAAGCTCACTCAGTACAAAAAAGCTGATAGTGCAAAGCATGAAGTGCTTATGAAGAAACTTAATCTTGGGTAACACACTAAAGTAAAAGAGGGTCGGCATATGCCGACCCTCTTTTATTGTATTCTTTATAACGATACTCTATACTTACTGTATTAGTTTCTCATTTATCATTTTTAATTCATCATTCCTCTATGTCTGCTATCAAACACAAAGAACAACGCGTCGCTGTTTTTATAGACGCCCAAAACCTGTACCATACTGCTCGCCACTTATACAAAGCACGGGTGAACTTCGCAAATGTCCTCCGGGATGCTGTCGCAGGGAGAAAGCTCGTCCGAGCAATCGCCTATGTTATTACGTCTGAAGCAGGGGACGAAGATGCATTTTTCGAGGCACTGACTAAAATCGGTATTGAAACAAAAACAAAAGACCTCCAAATTTTTGCTGACGGCAATAAGAAAGCTGACTGGGATGTTGGACTTGCGGTCGATGCTATCAAAAATGCCCACCGCGTGGATGCAGTCATCATTGTATCAGGCGACGGAGACTTTGTTCCACTTGTTGAATACCTCCAAACCATCACCCAAGTTGAGGCTGTATCATTCGGAAAATCAACTTCACAGAAACTCAAAGAACAAGTCGATGATTTCCTTGATCTCTCTCTTGAATCAAAAACATACCTGATGCCGAACTTTTCACACAAAAAGCGTACCAAATAAGTTGGGACGCTTTTTTATAATGTGTGATAAAATGAATTTATTATAATAATCATTAAGTCTCCAGACATGTAGTTTTGAATTAGTTCAATGCTAACGTCTGGGGGGTTACAATAATATGGATACAAAAATATATACGCTCGATTTAGAAGGAAAAACAATCACAGCCACATTTTCAAACTTGGTTGATCAAGCTGGAGGAGCAGTCATGCTCTCATCCGGGGGGACCGTCGTACTCGCAACTGCCTGTATGTCAAAAGATGGAAAGAATAATCCAGGGTTTTTTAATCTCACTGTCGAGTATGTCGAAAGAAATTACGCAGCGGGACTTATCTTAGGAGGCCAATACAACAAACGTGAAGGACGCCCAAGTGATGAAGCTGTACTCTCATCTCGCATCATCGACCGAACAATACGCCCGTTTTTTGAGACGCATATTAAAAATGCGGTGCAGGTTGTTGTGACTGTCCTCTCACTCGGCGAAATGGACCCAGCTGTCCTCGGTATCAATGCAGTATCACTTGCACTCTCTGTATCGCCTATTCCATGGAATGGACCGGTCGGAGCTGTACTCGTTGGAAAACTCAAAGGGAAAGAAGGGATTGAAGTAAATCCATACGCACCCAACACTGGAGAGACTCCATACGATCTCGATGTGACTGTCTGCGGAACAGATGGAAAGATCTGTATGATTGAAGCGCTCGCTTTTGAATACACAGAAGATCAGATGAAAGATATTTTTGAGACAGCGATGCGAGCGATCACCACTATCGAAAATTGGCAGAAGGGAATTATCGCAGAGATGGGCAAAGAAAAAATTGTTATCGTAAAACCAGAATTAGGTGACGAGTACAAAGCAATATGGAAAGATGAATTTGAAGCAGTCGTTCCACAGTATATCTTCGGAACTGAGAGCAAGAAATATATTTACGCATACGAAGATATGTGGATGGATAAAATAAAAACGATGACTGAAGACGCAGGAGTACTCGCTACTGCTCGAGATTTCTATCACCACCATATCGATGAATTTCTCCATGTTGGCGCACTCACAGAAAACAAAAGAGCTGATGGACGAACACTCACACAAGTACGAGCACTCTTTGGTCAAGTCGGTGGAATATCAGACAGACTCCATGGAACAGGAATCTTTTATCGTGGTGAAACACATGTTCTCTCAGTCCTCACTTTAGGTGGACCAGAAACACAAACATCAATCGACGGCATGGAAGTAAGGGGTTCAAAACGATTTTCACACCACTACAACTTTGCACCATACTCAGTCGGAGAAGCTGGGAGAATGGGCGCAACCAATCGGCGAGAAATGGGCCATGGATTTTTGGTAGAAAAAGCACTCACACCAGTCATTCCGTCAAAAGATACATTTCCGTATACTATTCGAGTTGTATCTGAATGTATGGCTTCAAACGGATCAACTTCTCAAGCATCAGTATGTGCTGGGGTACTCGCACTCATGGATGGAGGTGTACCGATAACCAAACCAGTTGCCGGTATTTCTGTGGGGCTTATGCTCAATGAAAAAGATGTTACTCAATATAAACTCTTAACTGACATCCAAGGCCCAGAAGATCACCATGGTGACATGGACTTTAAAGTAGCTGGGACCAAAGACGGTATCACTGCAATGCAACTCGACATCAAGGTCGGTGGAATTCCTGTACCAATCCTTTGTGATGCGCTCGAAAAAGCACGCGAGGCCCGAGAGGAAATTTTAAAAACCATGTTCGCCGTTATAGAAACTCCACGCGACCATATCTCAAAACATGCACCGCATATCATCCACATGAACATACAGCCTGATCAAATTGGTATGGTCATCGGTGGTGGTGGAAAAACAATCAAGATGATGAAAGAAAAAACTGGAGCTGAAATTACGATTGAAGACTCAGGTGATGTCTTTATTACTGGAACTCCAGAAGGAACTGCGCAAGTAAAAGAAATGATTGGGGCAATGACTAAAGAATGGGTTGTGAACGATAGAGCATTTGGAACCGTCGTGAAAATCTTGGAAATCGGAGCGATCGTTTCTATCTCACCTTTTGCTGATGGACTCGTTCATATTTCAGAAATCGCACCATTTCGAGTTATGAAAGTAACTGATGTCTTATCCGAGGGAATGACTGTTCCGGTAGTAGTGACAGCAGTCGATAAAGACCGAGATAAGATATCGCTCTCAATCAAGCAAGCAGATTCTGCTTTTATTAAAAAACCAGCATCGTACGAAGTCGCTCACACACCAGCACAAACTACAACTGGAGTACATACACCTGAAGTAAAATAATATATGTCTTTAGAAAACGATCAACACAATAATAACGTCGACGACACACCTCGAATTAGAACATTCCAGAGTGATATTGCCGATGCTATAAAAGATCAAAAAGGATCAGTGGTAAAAATCGCTGTTAAAGAACAAGAACGAAAATACCAAGAAGGAATAATCCATGGCAACCAAAAAAAGAAGAATACGATTTTTATTATTCTCGGACTGATCTTTCTCATTGTTACAGCAGGTATTTTCGGCTACTACTTCTGGAATGAAAAACAAAAAAGACTCGCCGAAGTTGCGAACATTCCGCAGAAAAAAAGCTTCATCAACGGCGACCATATTACTGAAATTTCTGTTCCTGACACTATCGTCCTTAAAGATATATTAGAGAAAAATATCGTGGAGTCAGATATTCCTGTCGGGCAGATAGAACAAATACTTTTGGTCTATACAGATGAAAAAGGGAACAAGACCCAAGTACCTGCTGAAGACCTCTTTGAGAGTTTTGGTATCGTGCCACCTGAAGGATTTTTCTACTCGCTCGTTCCGAACACCTACCTCTTAGGCTTTTACCAAACAACAGAAAGTGAGCGCTTTATTCTTTTAAAAACAAAAGTATTCAGTAACACGTTTTCTCAAATGCTCGTTTGGGAAAAAAAGATGGGAAAAGATTTCAAAAGCATGCTCGGATATCTTCTCAGCGAAGATGAGCAGGTGACCTTTAAAGACAAAATCATTAAAAACGAAGATGTTCGCGTCGGATATAGTGGAGACACTGAAGTTATCTCTTATGCATTTTTCGGACCAAAGAAAGAATTCTTACTCATCGCTTCGAAGCAAGATACGATACAGAGCTTGCTCGGAAGATTTACAACAAAACTCCTAGAGCAATAATACAAAGGGAATTAAAAAAGCGCTGATAAAATCAGCGCTTTTTTAATTTCGAAATTACACATATCAAACTTTTATATTTTTGCGCGCTGAACATATTAGATAGAGCACGAGAGCGAAGATAGGGAAACAAATGAATGTCCCCCACATGCTTGGAAGTTTCCCATTACCGTAAAGCCCCAAAACCACTACGTATCCGAGCGTGCAGACCGCAAAAAGTCCAAAATGTAAGGGTTTATTAACCCAATTTAAAAACTTATTCATGATTTAATTGTTTATTTATGATCAGTATACCCCTAAATAGGTTCTTGCACAAAGGGCTATTTTTCTTACCCCGCGTCTATCTTCTTGTAATTTCTTTAAAACACAGGCTTTATCTCTAATAAAAATATAGGTACCAGGAAGGCTTGCCCGGTTAATTGTAAAGAGTATATACTAGAGATATGTCACTAAACCTAGAAACACAAAAAAAGAATTTACTCACTGAAAAAGAAATGCTCCTCCGACAACTCTCAGGGCTTGGACTTATACAAACCCAAACTGATGAATTTATCCCAACGCATGAGAAGCCAAACGAGCCGATCATCGACGATAATGAACGAGCTGACCTGTTTGAAGAATTTGAAACGAATGCCTCAACTGGAGAAATACTCCAAGAACGATTGGTTGATGTAGTAGACGCTCTTCAAAAAATAGAAAACAATACCTACGGGATTTGTGAAAAAATGGGCGTCCCGATAGAAGAAGACAGACTTATCGCAAATCCTGCTGCTCGCACTTGCAAAGCAGCAATGAATAGTTAGTAGAAAGTAGTAAATAGCGAATACAACAACGGGGCGCCATAGGCGCCCCGTTGTTGTATTTTTGCTTTACCCCCATACCCATATTTTTATAGTTTCTTTGAAACGCAGGCTTTACCTGCGCTAAAAATATGTGTGTGGGGGTTTATCATTTTACATTTATAATTTATAATTATTTATATGGCCTTTGCTCGAGTCTACAGCGCGCAAACAGAACTTCTATCGGCACACATCGTGCCTGTTGAGGCGGATGTCTCTCGAGGACTTCACACATTCTCACTCATCGGACTTCCTGATAAAGCAGTAGAGGAATCAAAAGACCGCGTCTCTGCTGCTCTCAAGAACTCTATGTTTGAATCACCGAAATCCAAGAACGAAAAAATCATCATATCACTGTTACCAACTGATAAGAAAAAAGAAGGAGCTTACTTTGATATCGCTATCGCCCTGTCGTACTTATGTGCAACGGGCGATATTTCTTTTGAACCGAGTGGTAAAATTTTTCTCGGGAGCTTGTCACTCTCAGGCGATGTCTTGCCTGTCAAAGGAGTCCTTCCTATTATCCAAAAAGCTCAAAAGGAAGGGTTTACTGAATTTTTTATACCGGAAGAAAACAAACATGAAGCGACCATCTTAGAAGATGTAACACTCTATCCAGTTCGTACACTTCTTCAGGTTATCAATCATGTCACAGGAAAAGAGCTCATCGAACCATACACTGAGAAGCCAACAAGAGAAAAGACAAAAGAATATATAGACTTTTCACTTATTAAAGGACAAGAAAATGCCAAACGCGGACTCTTGATCGCCGCGGCAGGCGGACATAATATTTTACTCTCAGGCCCACCAGGGACTGGAAAGTCTATGCTCGGTAAAGCACTCATTAGTATCCTACCTGAGCTCTCCAAAGAAGAAATCCTAGAAGTAACCGGCATCCATTCAATCGTTACCGGCGTCCACGCGCTTATTGAAGACAGACCTTTTCGTTCCCCGCACCACACCGCTTCATATGTTTCTGTTGTTGGTGGCGGAGCTAATATTAAACCAGGTGATGTAACACTCGCACACAGAGGAATATTGTTTTTAGATGAATTTCCAGAATTTGATAAACGCGTCTTGGAGTCTCTCCGCCAACCTCTTGAGGATAATGTTGTTTCTGTAAGTCGAGCAAAAGGAAGTGCAATCTTTCCATCCAACTTTATTCTCATCGCATCAATGAACCCTTGCCCATGCGGCTACTACGAGACTGGTGTTAAAAAATGCATCTGCACTCAAAACGACATCTTAAGATATCAAAAGAAAGTATCCGGTCCGATTATGGATCGTATCGATCTGTGGATTTATGTTTCACCAATTCCATACGAAAAGCTTCACGAGACACAAGGAGAGAAAGAAAGTATCATTCTTAGAGAGCAAGTATCTCGTGCACGAAACATTCAAGAAGAGAGATTTAAGCATCAAAAAAATATCCTCACTAATAGCGACATGTCAGCGAAAGAGATTATGGAGCTCGCCCTCTTGTCCAAAGATGCTGAGGAGATCCTCATGAAGAGTGCTGAGAAATTAAAACTTTCAGCGAGAGCGTATCACCGAATAATCAAGCTCGCTCGAACTATTGCAGACTTAGACGAGAGCATGACGACTGAGGTGACTCATATTTTGGAAGCACTCCAATATCGACCGAAAATAACTTAAAGCAGGTTTTAGATGATAGAGTAGAGGGGACAGAAATACATAACAAAAACAGTGGGGCGCCATAGGCGGCCCACTGTTTTTGTAAAAATAAAATTTTAGAATGGATTTACCTCTACGCGGATTTCAAAGTGAATTTGTGGTACAGTGGATTTACCTGTACTCGCTACAGTTCCAATTTGTTGACCCTGAACAACAGATTCACCTCTAGAAATCAAAACTGAGTTCATGTGGCCATAAATTGTCTGAGTACCATTTGAGTGCGAAAGAATAACGTATTTTCCATATCCTCCATTATACCCAACACTCGTCGCAACGATTGCTGTTCCACTTGCAGATGCATAAATAGGGGTACCAACAGGAGCAGCAATATCAACACCATTCTTTCCGTGGAGCCCTTGAGTCTTAACGCCTCCTTTAAGAGGGCGCATAAAGTACCCACTCACATTACCTCCACCAAATCCTTTAATAAGCTTGGTTGCACCGGCGACTACGCTGGTTGTTGTTTTTTTCTTAGTTTCTGGCTTTACTTCTACTATCTCACCATCAGGGATAATGATTGTTTCTCCGTATGCAAGTGCACTGTCTACTTCATATCCATTAAATCGTCCAATTTCTTCAGCATCTGCTTTAAATTTCTTAGCAATCGTTACAAGGGTATCTCCTTTTTTGACTACATATGAAACGCCAGAAACCGGAAGAATAACCAAAGTGTCGCCTTCTTTTGGTACATCTGTTGTTTTAAGATTATTTGCCCATCTAATTGTATTTTCAGAAACATCAAAAAGTTTAGCAATTTTTGAAAGACTATCCCCTTTGTGAACAGTATAGACATTAATAGTATCGTGTAGGTACGAATCATCAATTGTTGAATCAGCACCTAGGGGACCTATTTCTGAAACCAAAAGACCTTCCCCAAAAAATTCATTTTTATAACTATAAGCCATAGTGGCTGTTTTTTTAAGATCTGTATCCAAATTTTCTTGATACTCTGGATTAGGAAGAGACATGTTTTGAATATTTACCCCAGAAGAAGGGGTCACTTGTGCTTGAACTCCAGGAAGGAGAAATGACCAAAAGGATGCCTGTGCAATAGCAACTGGAACCAATATCAACGTAAAAATGATTGCAAGAGTGAGTCCTGTGGAGACTTTCTTTTGCAAGAGGGGGTGACTGCTCTGTAATACACGAGTAATACGGCTATGGTATCGTGTATTTTGTTGTTTATGAGGTAAAATAAGCGTTTTTGGGGCCTAGAAACGGAAATAAAGGTCTTCCAGGCATTACTATCGTCGTTATTGTGTATAGGAAATACTGTATTTATTGTATTTACTAGAGTATACTCTATATATGTATACCGCTCCCTTAATGGTATAAAAGGGGGCTCCAATAGTCAACAGGGCTAAAAATTATACCATACAAATTGACTGCTTATTAAATAATATTATATAATAAATAAACACGATGCTCGAACAAATCCCACACAAAGAAACCTCACTCACTTCACTCCAACTTGAGCTCCAGAAGCAGTTCGAGAAAGATTTAGGAGCTTCAGTGGGAGATTTCTCTAAGCATGCCTTCTCAAAAATAGCCGAATTTATTGTCTACAAACAGGCCACTCAGGCACAAGCTGCTCTCTTTAATTATTTCCGAGGATACAGAGTGCCTCAAGAAACACGCGAAGCTCTTTTGTTCACAATCGAAGCATTTGTCGAAAAAAATGGAGCCAAGATCGACGAAATTTTTAGCATGGAACACCCGGAAGATGATAAGCCTGTCGTCTTACAGAGCAGAAAAGCTACTCCTAAAAAAATATCTTCAGGAAAGAAAGGTCAAATCAAAAAAACAAATACTCCTGTTACCATAGCTCAGAACGAATCGGACGTCTATATTCCAAACGAAGCTTTTAAAAAATATTTAAATGAGGAAGCATCTATGACCCCAAAAGAAAGTGCCCCGGAAGAAAATAAAAATCAGGTACACGATACTTCGGTTGCGCAAGTGAGTATTGAAGACACCACGGTGCAAAAAACTCCTGTTTCCTCTAAAACAAAAGAAGTGGGTGAGACACCGATTACTGCTCGAGCAGAAAGAAAGCTCGCGTATGACGGATGGAATGATCCAGTCATGCAAGTAAAGCACAAAGAAGCTCCTCAAGTTCAGACTACAGAAAGCGCTCTCTCGACAACACAAGAGGTGGAAGCACCTACCATTTCTGAAGACCCTTTAGCTGGTATCCCAAATTGGAAAGACACTGACATTTCAATACAAGAAAACAGTGAATTTGTTAGTTTCATATTCACTGATAAAAAAAATAAAAACAGTCGAGATTCAATCATGGTTCCAGTAGATCAAAAAAAGCGAATCGAAGAAATCAAAAAACTGATCAAAGGAGCACAAGAAACAAAAACACATCAAGAAGAAGCGGTGAATTTCAGTGTGGGGCAAACTTTCAAAACAAGAGGAGGGGAAATGTATAAAATTTCAAAAGTAACTGACACATTTGTGTATCTTGAAGGAAAAACACAAAAAGTAGAATCAGTTGAATCTCTTTCTCAACTGATTACAGAGGGTACACTGATCAAAGTTGAAAGGGAAGTAACGCTTTCTGTCGGAGAGAGTTTTTACGATGAACACAGAACAGAGTTCACTATCAAAGAAATAAAAGGCACACTTGTTGTTTTAACTGATGGGAAAAATGAACACCTCGAACTTAAAACAAACGTCCAAGAATATCTGAAGTCTGGTGCATTCACTCGCGTTGAAAAAACGACTGAGTCTCTTGATGAACAACTAAAAGCTCTTGGATGGACTGACGCTGATTTAAAGTACTTTACAGAAGAAATGAAAAAGAGGGTGATTGATGAACAAAAACGAAAACCAGCGGAAGCTAAAGAGACTGGTCCAGTAATTACCCACCCAGAAATTCTGGATAAAAAATTAGAAACGGAACTTGGCTGGGGCAAAGAGATAACTGAGGTACTCACACCTGAAGAAAAGTTTAAATACGCAATAACAGACAACACACGGTATACAGACGTCTTAGTTGAAAAAGCAGACGAGTTCAGAAAACGCATTAAAGATCGCAAGCTTGAAACAATTGATAACGAAATTACTGAAATAGAAAAACGGAGAGCGGAACGTTCTCTAAAGATTATTGAAATGAAAAAAATATTGCAGGCATACTACGAACTCAATCCTAAAGAAAAAGGAGATGACTTTGAAAAATTAATGCCTGTACCTCGGGCTGATACAAAAAACGACATCAAAGGAGAGCCTGAAAAAATATCACAACCAATTGAGCTTTCATTAGAAAATCATCAAAAAATTTCCCAAGAATTCACAGAAAAGGTGAATGGACTAGATGATGAGCGTACGAGAAAATTAATAGAGTACTTTACAACACTCAGTGTGAACTATCGCAACACAAGGAAGGTCAACGATGAGTTCAACACTATTGAAGACTGGAAGAACGCAGGCTACACTTTTGAAGACTGGGAGGGGGTAGAAGAGGCTCTCTATCACTTAGCGGATGAATTTGATGATGAAACGACTCTTCCCGAAACAGAAAGATTCATAGATGACTTGGAGGAACATTATAACCAAGAGCTGAAAACGCTCAGAGAAAAATACATCTCAAGGGATGCCGAAAAAAACTCTCAAGTTACAACCAGAGAATTAAGTGAATCACAAAAAAAATTATTAGAAACATTTGAAAATGAATTTAAGGTAAAAATTGATGACATTCTTAAAGATGAATCTTTCTTTACAGATGATGGTAAAATTTTAAAATCAAACTTGCAACGAAAATGGTACATAGGGTACACAAGAGCAGCTGAGATAAGCGAAGCAATTAACATACTCAAAGAAAACATTACTCTCACAGAATCAACTCAAAATAAGCTAGATAATACTGAAGAAAAACCAACTCTAGGTGAGTACGTTGAATTTAAAGAAATCAATAAAAATAACACACCACAGGACGCTTTAAAGGATATAGAAAGTACCACTCAAGCATTAGAAGAACTTAGGATTAAAGAAAATCACGGGGTTGCATTTGATATTTTAATTAGCCAGGGAGTACGCTACATCCCGAACTTTTCTTCGGAAATACAGTTATCGAAAGCGTACCACAGTGCAAAAAAAGGGGATACTTCATGGAGTTTATTAAATGAAGGAAATACAGATAATAAAGCATTAATAAAAGCAGTAGAAGAAGCACTAACACCGAACGCATCCTTATAAAGAGCGGTTGGTAAAAAATAATTTATATGCAACAAGAACAAACAATTGAATTTCTCAAAAGCATCTACAGTCTCTGGGAAGGAGAAGAACTTCCGATAGAGATCAAAGAAGACGTCGAGAGTGAAGTAGGACTCCTCATCTTCCAAGGAGTGGTGGCAGTTTCAAGCACACAGCTCCACGCCGACGAACAGAAGACTCTCGAGAAACTTTTTGATGACAATGCACCCATGCACGAAATTGTTTCGTTTCTTGAGACCCATGTCCAAGGCTTTCCAGCACTCGTCAAAAAAGTCGGCACACAAGTTATGAGTATGTTAAAAGAGAACGCATAATATGGAAAATCCCCCAGGAATAGAAAAGAAAAAGGAATGTCTTGTGGTAGAACAGCAAGGTAAAGGATTCACACTTGTTGATGAAAACAAAGACAACTACCTCTGGCAAGACGAACACGGGCAAGTTCTGTGGACTAAAGACCGAAATGTTCTCGACGCAGCAAAAAAAGAAATCGAAGCAAAATTAAACACACCAACTCCTGAAGAAAAAGCAAAAAACATGACCCCAGAAGATGCAAAAAAAATCGAGGACGATCTAGTCCAATCAGAACAAGAGGATAAGGATGATGAGAAAATAGCTACTGAAAAAAAATTAGAAAAAGAGAAGATGTTAGGTATTACACCTACGACTACTTCTCCTGGTTCGACACCTCCGTCAACACCTGCACCAGGGAGCACAGCACCTACAAGTGATGAAGAAAAAGAAAGAAAGCTCAGAGAACTTCAGAAAGGTATTATTGCTGACAGAAAGAGAGAAAAGGAGAGGAAAGCTCAAGGATTTTTAGACGAAGCCAGAACTGAACAAAATCAGAAAATTGAAGATACAAGAAAAGAGTATATTGATGCATATGGTCAATCTGTAAAAAATGTAAACGGTCTCAAAAAATTTGGATATAAAATTGGAAATTTTTTAGGAATAAACAGGAAAGATGCTTTTACTGATGGGTTTAAAAAAGACAATTACGAATACGAAAAAGATCGGAAGGGGGGTCAGACACTTGATATATTTGCTGAAAAAAGAATTGAAGATCGTATAGAAAAATACAAACGAGAAGGAAAAACAGACAACGAAATTCAAGCACTTGAAGAGAGATACAAGAGAATGATTGGGGACAAGAACAATGCTTTCTCAAACAGAGACTTTGATTTTGTTAAAGATGAAAACTTGCGACTCCGAATAGAGAAAAAAAATACTTGGGAGGCAAATAAGAGCAAACGGGAAATACAAGCTGAGCTAACAATGGCGAAAACTGGAGAATGGCTTGATAAGCACCCCCACATTAAAAAAACTCTTGGAAATAAATGGTTCCGATTCGCAGTCACAACTGGGGGAATTGGTCTGGCGACAGGCGGAATATCAACATTCTTTTTAGCAAACAGGGTAGCTCGATTTGCCGGCGGTATGTTAGGAGGTGCCCTTGGTAAAACTATCGGAGAATTAACACTCGATGAAGAAAAAATGGATCAAATGTTGAGTAAGCGAGTTCAAGGACTCAACACTAAATACCAAAGAGGATATATTTCTGCGAGTGAATACGACAAAGAGAGAGAGAGTATCGATCTTACTATGACTCGTTACGCTCGACTAAAACAAGGTCTTGTCATCGGTCTTGCTGGTGGAGTAGGTGCATTCGCAGGATCGGTAGAATCTGCTCTTGCTGGTGATCATGCTCATGATATACCAACGAAAACACCAGAACATCGAGACCAAACAACTCCTGTAAACGGGCCTGAGAAGACAACCCCAGTAAATCAAACTCCAGGTACGCCACCACAACCAGCGCCTATTCAAGAATCTCCGACACCGACTGAAACTCAAACACCTCCGCCAGCTCCTACAGAAACAGCACCAACTGAGACAACGACACCTACCCCAAAAACACCAGTAACAACTGCTCCGGATGAATATTCAATCGTCAAAGCTGGCAGTGGAAAGGGAATCGAGCATGCATTCCGAGCACAAATCGAACACGACCAAGCGCTCGCTGAAAAACTCAAAGACCTTTACCACTACAAAGGAGCTATTGGAACTGCAGAAGAGCTTCATAAGTTCTCTGGTGTCGTGGCTCATCAAATGGCACTCGGAGAAGGATACATAGGGGCGGATGGGGCAGAACGATGGGTCAGTGGTACGGCATCATACGATATTGATATTGAACCAAATGGGGAAGTCGTCATCCATGAACGAGCACTCGATGCACAGGGGAACTGGACAGATACTGAGAACTCACAGGGAATATTCGAAACAGGTGCGGATAAAAACGCGAGTGGCGCAGTCTATGAACAGACGCATAAAGGAGGTGATGCACATCATGTTGAAAACATCAGAAAATCAATCAATCAATCGTTCAGTACGAAGCCAGAAATTAATGTAAATGCTCCTATAGAAAAACCAGGTCCCATCGAGCTTCCACCACCAACAAACCTTAACAAACCAATCAATCTTCCTCCGCCGACAAATCTCAATAAGCCGATTAATCTTCCCCCACCAACTCATACTCCTCAGTATCCAACAGTCCCTGTACAACCAATACAATCATCACCAGTTGCTCCACAAATATACAACCCAAGCATGATGAATCCAGGACCAAGAAATCCACTTAGTAGCATCCAACAATCTTCAATTGGACTTGGTGGGGCTGCAATTTTAGGAGGAGCAATGGTTGGGTCAAAAATGAACCGCGCACCATCTTCAGGAAAAAGCTTCCTCGACATCTTACTCGAAGGATTCTTTGGACCAGAGAAGCCAAGCACCCCATCACCGTTTGAAACAACGCAGAATGGAGGAGAGGGAATAGCGTAGAAAGAATGGTAAATGTAAAATTACAAATGATAAAGTAGACATACATAAAAACAGCGGGTCGGCATAGCCGATCCGCTGTTTTTATGTATTATTTCGTAATTTATCATTAATCATTTATACTTCCTTTATGGATTCACTTCTCTTTGGGCTCAATGCCGAACAAAAAAAAGCAGTCACAACGACTGACGGACCGGTGCTAATTGTTGCTGGAGCAGGAGCGGGAAAAACCAAAACACTCACGACTCGAATAGCCTATCTCATACAGAGCGGAAAAACTGACCCAGAAAAAATCCTCGCCATTACATTCACTAATAAAGCAGCCAAAGAAATGAGGGAACGAGCATACCACCTCATCGGAACAGGTCTTGCTTCGCGCGACCGTGGACCACTTATCACGACTTTCCACGCACTCGGCGTTCGGATATTGAAAGACCAGCACAAACTCTTCGACCGAGGGCAGTACTTTTCTATTTTTGATTCTGACGACTCGCTCTCACTCATCAAAGAGTCGCTCAAAGAAAACGGCCTCGACCCAAAACAGTACGAACCAAAAAAATTCCAATCTATCATCTCTCGGTATAAGGGAAGAGGGGTGAGCTATTTTGAATTCAATCAGTACATCGAGAGCAGTTACGACGAACTCGTTAAAGATGTCTGGGAAAAATACGAAAAGAAGCTTGAAAAAGAAAAAGCCTATGATTTTGATGACCTCCTCCTCAAACCGCTCAGCCTTTTAAAGAATAATAAAGATATCCGTGACCTCTACCGCAATCACTATGACTATGTTCATATCGACGAGTACCAAGACACCAACGGCGTTCAATACGACTTAGTAAAACTTTTGGTGAGCGACAAGCAGAATATCTGCGCCGTTGGAGACACTGATCAAAATATTTACTCTTGGCGCGGAGCTCAAATAAAGAATATGCTCCAATTCGAAAAAGACTTTCCGAATACCACGATGATATTCCTTGAAGAGAACTACCGTTCGACGGACGTCATCTTATCTGCTGCAAATCGCGTTATCGAAAAAAATGAGATGCGGATTCCAAAAAATCTTTTTACAAAAAAAGGATTTGGAGAGAAAATCACTGTAGCTGAACTTTATTCAGAGCGAGACGAATCGCTCTTTGTGATCGATAGTATTATTGAACTCTGGGATAAAAAAGTTCCCCTCGAAGATATCGCCGTCCTCTATCGAACAAACTTCCAATCTCGCGTTTTTGAAGAAGCCTGCATTGCTCGTGGACTTCCTTACACCATGACCGGGACAAAATTCTACGAAAGAAAAGAAGTAAAAGATGTCATGTCGTACCTCAAATCAGCACGCAATCCTGATGCATGGACGGAACTCAAGCGCTGTATCAATACACCCGCTCGAGGAATTGGTAAGACAACCATCCTTAAGCTCATTGAAGGAAAAGGCGACACTCTCCCTGCAAA
Organism: uncultured Candidatus Saccharibacteria bacterium; assembly: GCA_964514225.1. GTDB lineage: Bacteria > Patescibacteriota > Minisyncoccia > Phycocordibacterales > UBA9973 > CAZEPT01. The sequence goes on along the minus strand of CAZEPT010000004.1, from coordinate 5,191 downwards.
AACAAAAATGGAGGTTGACAGGTTTTATGAAGTCTTAGAAAAAATCAAAGTACTCTCTGAAACAGAAAAACCATCTGAAGTTATTCGGAAAATTTTGACCATCTCCGGTATATACGAATTCTACAACGACAAAACAGAAGAAGGGGAAACACGCCGAGAAAACTTAGAAGAATTAGTATCACTCGCAACGAACTATGACGAAAATCCAAGGGGTATCGAAGCGTTCTTAGAAGACGCCTCACTTCAGAGCGACCAAGACACACTCGACCAGGAAAAAAATAAAAAAGGAATACGCCTCATGACTGTTCATGCTGCTAAAGGATTGGAATTCTCTCATGTCTTTATCGTCGGGCTCGAGCATGGACTCTTTCCGCACCAGCGTGATGAACGACTCAAAAAAGAAGACCAAGAAGAAGAACGCCGATTGTTTTATGTAGCGCTCACTCGAGCAAAAGAAAAGCTGTATCTCTCATACGCAACAACACGAACGATCTTTGGTATGCGCGGAGTCCAGACTCCGTCAGAATTTTTATACGATATCCCGAGCGAGCTCATCGAACAAGCAAAGAAAGACCGACCATCGACCGGCGAAATAACTATCTATATTGATTAACCTATGAAAAACCTCACTACAGGCGGAAAAATATATGCAAAAAAATCTCTCGGGCAAAATTTCCTGACATCTCAGGGCGCGCTTAAAAAAATTGTCGAGGCTGGTATGCTCACCAAAGACAGTACTGTTCTTGAGATAGGACCAGGGAAGGGGGCACTGACAGTGAAGCTTCTTGAGAGTGGGGCAACCGTTATCGCTGTTGAAAAAGATCACGACTTGATTCCAGTGCTTGAAGAGTTGTTCGCACCGTACATCAAGCAAAAAAAGTTTTTCCTCCATGAAGGGGATATTCTCACAATTAACCTAAAGAAAATCGGCATCGGTGGCAAAAAATCTCCGTATACCGTCATTGCAAATATCCCTTACTACATAACAGGGGAAATCATACGGCTCTTCTTAGAAGCACAAGAGAAGCCGGAAACAATCGTCTTTTTAGTCCAGAAAGAAGTTGCTGAACGGATTGTCAAAAAAGACACCAAGGAAAGTATTCTCTCACTCTCGATCCAAGTGTACGGAGAAGCACACTATATCGCCACGGTCCCAAGAGGTGCATTTGTTCCAGCCCCAAACGTTGACTCAGCAATCATTCAGATCAAAAATGTCAGTGCAAAAAATTTCAAAAATAAAACAGAAGAAGATCACTTTTTCCAAACAGTTAAAGCTGGATTCAAAGCGAAGCGCAAAAAAATGATTTCAAACCTCCATCCGCTCTACCCGAAAGAGACGCTTACCGCATTTTTTAAAAAAAACTCAATTGATCCCAACATTAGACCGGAAAGGATTCCACTGCCTATTTGGCTTGCACTATCAAAACTCCTCTAACAACACGCACATGTGTGCGTGTTGTTAGTTTTAAATATGCAATTGAGTATTCTTTGACTACACCCCACACCTTTTTTCTATTACGTTTACATACTACGTACTCGAAAATTGTGAAAACAAAGGTGTGGGGGTATACTATATGTATGAAATTGCAAAAAGTGATGCCCAGTAAAAAATTCCTCAAATTTTTTGGAGGAATCTTGGGACTTATTCTCGTAATCGTCCTTATCGGTGCTGTTGCCAACAAAAAGGCCACTTACAAACAAAACGCCAATTCAAAAGGCCAGGTCCTTGTCGTCGGAGATACAGTAGAAAAAGATGCTGACCAAGATGGACTTAAAGATTGGGAAGAGCTTCTGTGGGGGACAGACCCATATAATCCAGATACAGACGGAAACGGCATTCAGGACGGTGCTCAAATAAGAAAAGTACAGGGTGAAATCGGAGGACTCAGTATTGGAGAGGGATCTTTGGCAACTGATACAACAAAAACAGGAGCACTCACTCGAGATATTCTGACCATTACTAAAGCAGTCAATCAATCTGGCCCACTCACCCCAGAGAGTCAGGAGGCTATTACTGACGAAATTGCAAAGTATTTAGAAAAAAGAGAGCAGACACTCTATGGATTGAGTGATATTACTATCACAGACAAACCCACGGCCAACCAAGCTCGAGCATACGCTCTCCTTATGAAAAACAGTGTTGAAGGAACACCTCTCTCAACAACTGACATGCAGCTTATCGCAGGATATGAAGAAAACATGGATAGCGGAAACATGACACCGTATATACAAACCGCAGAAAAGTTTCGAGAGGAAAGAGATTTTATCAAAAAAACAGCTGTTCCTGAACAATATATTACTATTCATCTCAATTACTTAAATAGTTTGGAAGGGCTTCGCTCACTCTACGCCGACATTGCTGTACAAGAAGAAGACCCAGCAAAAGCACTCGCAGCATTTTTGTCAGCTCAAGCAATCTTAGATCAATACGGACGCACGCTTGAACTTATGCGTGAATAACATATACTTATAGTATGAAAAAAATCCTTGCAACACTCCTCATTACCGTCATGATGCTCGGTAACTTGGCGGTGCTGACTGTTCCAAATAGAGCCCAAGCATTTCTTGGTTTTGGAGATATCAGTTTTGACCCGCCGACTACTATACCTGTTGTAAAAGACCTCCTTATTAAGATTGGTGAAGCTGCTCTCAAAAGACTCGCAAATAAAGTACTTAACAAGATGGTTAAAAAAACAGTCAACTGGGCGCTGACCGGATTTGGCCCCTACGAAGAATCCGCCGGCCAGCCGTTTTATGTGCAAAACCAAGATTCTTTAATGAAAAACATTGAGGACCAACAACTCGTCAAAACCATTCAGGAATTAGGCGATGGTTGCGAAAATGGTGAATGCCCCTATGCTAAAGACCTTGCTCGATCACTCGTGAAATCAAACATTAATGGAGGCAAGAGTGAAGCAAAATTTGACCTCGACAAATACTCGAGCAACTGGCAAGCATTTACTGAGGAAGGAAAATTCTCAGAAGGTGGAGGGTGGAAAACATGGGAAGGGATGTTCAACAATCCTCAAAACAGTGCTTTCGGAGCATTTCTGACCACTACCATCAAAACCGAAACAAAAAAGCAAGAAGCGACCACAGCTCAAGAAAAGGAGCTCACTCGAAACGACGGATTTCTCTCTATGCGTAAGTGTACCGCCTATGCTAACGGCAAAGAACCGACATCAGAAATAGATTTTTCAAAATTCAAAAGCAACTCAAAGACAGATATAAAATCAGGAGAAATCAAAGACCCGAGTGACACGTACGATCCTGGAACGATATACAGTAGCGGAGATACAGTATTTTATAATAGTAATCAATACCAATATATTGGCGAACCAGATTCCGGACATGCCCCGGTCGGCAATCCACTGAGTCAAAAATATTGGCAAAACATCACAACTGGAGGAGGAAGTACTCCTAAAGAAATAACGGAAGAATACAAGAGTGCGAAACAATATACAGCAGGTAACAGGGTTTCTTATTCTTTGAGCATCTTTGAAGCCCTCAAAGATGCGAAAGGGAACCCGCCGCCACTGACATCAACTAATAATGCATACTGGAAATTTATTGAGAAAAGTAGTACCGGGCAAACTATCGGCAATGTTACAGACTACTTCGACGATACCTACGCACTCCCAGGACTTGAAGTAGACAACTGCATTCGCTACGAAGTCACGACACCAGGAGCCATGGCAAAAGAAATGCTCGGTAAAACATTGACGACCTCTATAGATAAGGCGACGCTTGATTCAACTACAGGAAACTCTATCGTTGACTCACTCGTTGACATGGCGGCAGTCTTCATTACAAATGGTCTCGACAAAATGATCACCAAGGCAACCACAAAAACAGGAGATCAACAGCTATTTGCAGGTGGTATAGGAGATCCAAATGCGACATACCTCGGAGCAGGAAACGGTGCAAACACAAACTCTCCATACTACTCAGAGGATGGTAAGAATCCTGTTGAAATACAAGATCCGTATGATGAAACAAAACTTCACCCTACATTACTCGCCGAGATGGAACTTACAAAACAAGAAATAGAACTCTTACACAGTGAAACAACAAAAGACGGGCTGGTTGATGTTTTACGCAGTATGCCAATACAATATATGGTGCTCGACCAATGCCTCCCTGGTCCAGACCTCGGATGGGAACAAAGGATGAAGGATGAATTCAATAGGTCAAAAACTCGGTTGGATAAAAAAGCAGGTAATGACAACAACAAGGGAGAGAAAGCTCAGCAGGCAATTAATGAACTTGAACGTTACAGAGATCGGGAAATTTCTAATACAAAATTATCAATGCTCTCGGTCATACCAAGTGCAATACCAATCATGTCCAAGATGTCAGAGATTAAAAACACCACCTCGGAGTTAACAAGCAATGAGAAGAAATACACTCAGCGAGTCGGAGCATTGGCAACAATTGAATCAATACAACAAGCACTCGCAGCTGGTGGTCTCGATAACGCTTCACTCGTAGCGCTTAAAAAACAATATAGCGGTATTAAAAGAAATGTTTCTACCGAAGAAAGCATCGACGATACCTTACAAGACAGAGAAGCAGCACTCAGTGACATCAATGTAAGCTTCAATGCAAAAAATAAAAATTCATTAATGTCAAAATGCGTCGAACAAAGAAAAGCTTTGTCTGACTACACCATCGGTGCAGATTTAGGTCATAGTCTCTTTTGTAGTTGGCAACTACCGAGTACGATATCTCATCGCGACACCTCAACAGGACACCAGCTCCTGACAAAAGTTGGAGCAACGAGTCTCTTGGTTGTTGTTGCACCATTCCTTGCACCCCTTGGAAATCTTGCCCATGATGATGAAGTGGTTGATGAAAAAGCGCGCTTTGACACTTCTCCATTTGACCCAGATAGATTTGTGCAGTACTTATATGGTGATTCATACACTCAGGGACTGTCGCCATTTGATGAAAAAGGTGATAACGCCTTATTCAAAGTAGATTGCGACAACTACTATCGGGCATCAATGTCTTACTACGAAGACCTCAAATAGGACAGTATACGGATGAAAAACAGCAGACTCTTAGTCTGCTGTTTTTGTATACTATTAAAATTGCCACAGGAGCGGACAATTCACAGAAAGAGAAGCTTTCAATCCTTATTTTTCTTTATTATTTTTCTGTTTAGTTGTATTATTAAAGTAATGAAACG
>CAZEPT010000003.1:0-27079 GCA_964514225.1 uncultured Candidatus Saccharibacteria bacterium | reverse complement strand
TAATCGAGAAATTCCAGCGGAAATTATTTATGAAGACGATAGATACATCGCTATTTTAGATATACTTCCAAAAACACCTGGGCACACTTTACTCATCACAAAAGAACCTTATGCATGGGTTATTGATGTCCCACATTTTGGCGATTATTTTGAAAAAGCAAAAGAAATTGGACTTCATCTAAAAGAAAAACTTGGAGCATCATACATTTCATTTCAAACTTTCGGAGTAGAAATCCCTCATGCTCATATCCATATCGTCCCCTTCTATTCTCACACTGAAAAATGGCAGAGGGTAGAAATAAATAAAGAAGAACTTAAAGAGCTCGGCGAAAAGTTAAAGATGTAACAAAAAACCGGAGGGCTTTGCCCTCCGGTTTTTTACCATTAGAAATTGGTAATTAGATATTAGAAATTACTTTAATGCTTTAATTCCAGGAAGTGTTCCCTTTGCCAAAAAATCTAAGGTCGCTCCACCACCAGTCGAGACAAAGGTAAATGAATGTTCGAGCTTCATTTTTGAAACAATCGCGACTGTATCACCTCCTCCGATGATTACCTGTGCTTTTGACTGAGCTAAAGTTTTCAATAATTTCTTTGATTCTTGATCTTGGCCAGATTTTCCAAACGGACCGTTCCAGAGAACACACTTTGCTGTCTTCACTTTTTCAATGAGTGCATCCGTGGTTTGAGATCCAACATCAAAAATATAGTCTCCTTTCAAAACATCCTGAACTAAGACATTTTTATTTTTTCCATCACGCTCCACTAAGACGTCATCTGGAATAAGAAAACGAGGGTTCGCATAGAGTGCTTTAAGATTTTTTTCTTGTTTTGGGTCGTCTTCTTTGAGGGACTTTCCGATTTCAAAACCAACAGCATCCAACACGTCATTTAAAAGCGCTCCACCAACAAACACCGTATCAGCTGTTTTAGTAAACTTCTTCAGAAGTGGAAGTTTGGTTGAGAATTTATTACCACCTAAAATAAAGACAAAAGGATGCTTCGGCTTAGAGACGAGTGAGAGCTTGTCTATTTCTTCGATCAATTGGAATCCTGCATATGAAGGCAATTTCTTTGGTACACCAACAACTGACGCATGAGGCCTATGACAAACTGAAAACGCATCATTTACATACATATCTCCAAGCTCTGAAAGTATTTTAACGAACTGAACATCATTCTCCATTTCACCCTTATTTTTACGTATATTTTCGATCAACAGAATCTGCTGTGGCTCAAGCTCAGTAGTCTTTTGAACTGCTTTTTCATCAATCACTCCATCATAAAAACTGATCGGCAATTTCTTTTTTGTTTTGAGATACTGAAATACTGGTTTCAAGCTCGCACTCGCATCTTTGCCGATGTGACTTATAATCACGACAGATGCACCTGTTTTTTGGAGTGCTTCAATTGTTTTTATGGTTTTATCTATTCGAAAAGTATCGATAATCTTTCCATTTTTGATCGGTACATTAAAATCTGCCCGGAGTAAGATGCGTGTGTGCTTCAAGTTTTTCAGTTTTTTTAACTCAGTAATTTTTTTCATATTATATTTTTTTTAAAAGTTCAATACTTTTTTTGATATCAAGACTTGTTCGCCCAACCAAGAATCCATCAACGTCCCCTTTCTCGACAAATGCTCTAGCATTCTTTTCCGTAACCGATCCACCATAGAGAATCTTTGGCATATCCTGCGCTCGCAATCCATACGCATCTCCAAGAATTTTTTTAATGAATATTTTAATTTCATAAAATTCTTCTGGTGTTGCATCACGAACAGCATCCACCCCTATCGCCCAGACGGGCTCATATGCGATGATGGATGAACTAACATCTTTTTTAGAAATGCCTGTAAAAGCTTTTATTATTTGATCCTTGATAACCGTAAAATATTCATGACTCTCATCACGGGTGGTCTCCCCAACACAGACAATCGGCATAATCTTTTTTTTGTGGGAATATTGAACCTTTTTATTAATAAGGATATTAGTTTCACCTCGAGCACGCACTTCAGAGTGACCAATAATAACAGCCCGTACTTTATAAAAGGCGGCTTGCCTGAGTGACACTTCTCCTGTATAGGCCCCCATATCTGCAGGTGCAGTATTCTGAAGACCAAGAGTAATCGAACCTGTCTTTATCTTTGACAACGCAGGAATAAAAATAGCCGGTGGGCAGATGTATATCTTCTGTTTTATCCTTTTAAGTTCGGCGCTCAGTTGTTTAAACAACTGAATTGCTTCTTTTTCGGTTCCTGGATTCATTTTCCAGTTTCCAATAAAAAGGATCTGTTTTTTTATATCTCTCATACATACATAGTACAAATATTATGACTATATGTCGACGCCCTCAGACTTAAGGAGTTTTCGTTTAGCTTCTATACCGCCTAATCCTGAATAACCTCCTATTGTTCCATCAGATCGAACTATACGGTGACAAGGGATATTAATAGGTTGTGGATTCTTCCCAACAGCAGAAGCAACAGCACGAACTGCTTTCGGATAGCCGACTCGTCGAGCAAGTTCACTGTATGTAATAACGACACCAAACGGAATTAGAGAAATCTCTTTCCAAACTTTTTTTTGAAGAATTGTACCATTCAGAGTTTGATTTTGACTTGAATATATATCCTTTTTTTGAAGATCTTTTTTCATAACTACAGTATATCCTGTTATAAACAAAGTAGATGAACGTTCGTAAAAAGTATATACTTAGCAATATGAAACACTTTTATGCATTTTTATACGTCGCACCCTTATTCTTATTATACCCGGGAAAGGTTTCCGCCCACGTAGCTTATGTGGTCGGTAAAGACATTATGCGAGCGCAAGGCGGAAACGACAATACGTATTTACTCGCCCCACTTAACAACACTGGCTACATTGCAATTATACTCGCAACATTACTTCTCACACTTCTAGGTGTCCTTGTTCTCAAAAAAACAACATGGGGTAAGGGCTGGTCAGAAAAAATTGACCAAAAATTACAATCCTACCATGAACTTATTCCTTGGATTATTCGACTCTCTTTAGGTATTGCTCTAATCGGAGCAGGAACAGCTGAAGTACTCATCTCTCCAATAGTAAGCACACAGACACTCGGGGGGCTCCAAATTCTCTTAGGATTTTTACTCATGTCTGGATTTTTACTCACACCAACAATACTAATAACAATTGGAGTGTTTATATTCGCACTAACGAAAGATTTCTATATACTCGGAAACCTAGATTTCCTGGCACTCGCACTGGGTTTCCTTATATTTCACAGTGCTCGTCCAGGAATTGATGATGTACTCAATATGAGTATTTTAAAGAAAATCCACATTAAAAGATATTTCTTGGCTCCAATACTCCGTTTAGGTATCGGGGGTGGTATGATCTTCCTTGCTCTTTACGAAAAACTACTCAACCCACACTTCATGGAGCTTGTTGTTACTCAATACAACTTACACAGTGTCATACCTGTAACGACCCAATTCTGGGTACTTTCTACTGGACTTGTTGAACTTGCTATTGGTATTTGCATTCTCATTGGATGGTACACTCGTGCTGTTTCAATCATCGCAGTACTCGTTATTTCACTGTCATTCTTCTATTTTAAAGAAGGTGTATACTCTCACATTACTCTTTTTGGAACACTCTCCATACTCGCAATTGAAGGAAGTGGTATTTTAAGTATTGATGCATTAAAAAATAAAATTAAAAAAAATGAAACAGAGAATTAACCAGTATTTAGCTGAAAAAAATATTGCCTCTCGCAGAGAAGCTGACGAACTCATCGCAAAAGGCCTTGTTTTTATAAATGGGAAAAAGGCACTTCTTGGCCAGAAAGTTGATGAAACTGTTGACCAGATCGAGGTCAAAAACCTTAAAAAACATTATGTTTACTATGCATACAACAAGCCAGTAGGAATTGTCACCACAACACCACAAGCAGGTGAAAAAGATATCATTCACCATACTCACTTCCCACACAAAGTCTTTCCTATTGGTAGACTCGATAAAGATTCGCACGGCCTCATTATTATGACCAATGACAGGACTCTGACAAAAAAAATTCTCGAACCAAACAGAGACCATGAAAAAGAATACGCTGTAAAAATTCAAGAAAAAGTAACTGAACCATTTCTTAAGTTCATGTCAGGTGGAGTAACACTCCCAGACGGAACAAAAACAAAACCATGCAAAATAAGTAAAATAGCACCTGACCAATTTTCAATTATTTTAACCGAAGGTAAAAATCGACAAATCCGCAGGATGGTCGCTTCATTTAATTATACTGTTGTTGACCTTAAGCGCATTAGAATAGGTAAAGTGTTTCTTCGGACGCTCAAACCTGGAATGTTTATCCCTATTGATCCAAAGCTTTTGGTGTAGGTTTACTTTTTTTCTTTTTAGGAGCACTTTGTAATCCGTTAACTAAGATTGCTTCAGACTCCGTAATATTTTTCTCAAATTTCTCCAAAAAGGCTATTTCTTCAGTCGTCAATTCACGTTTTGTTTTAATGGACTTCAATTTTGCAATATGTTTATCAATGTCCGTCCGAAGTACAGTAAATGCTTTCTTCAAAAGACTTTCTACTTCTTTATTTTGACGCTTTAATTGGTTAGTAATACGGACAAGTCTGTACCATAGATAAATCGCAAGTCCGATAATACATGCCAAAGCAAATGTAATCAAGAGAATCGCAGAAAAATAATCAAGTAAGAATGAGGTGAACTGTGCGAGGAGCTTCGGTTGAACTACAAAACTGTACGGGTAGGTCTCATTACTTCGCGCGCCAGCTTTGTTCGTAACACGTGCACTTATTGTATACACTCCAGGAGAAAGATCACTTCGAGTGATCAAGTAGAATTCACCAGTATCGTTCGTTTGGACTGTTTCCAAAGAAACTTCATCACCGTCCTTTGTTTTTATGCTGATTGAAACCTCAGCATCTTGGTATGTTGTGCCGCCTATTTTCAAGAACTCCCCCTTCGTTACCTCTTTTGAGTAGAGCGTAATAATCGGTGTATCAAGTGCTTCAATAGTGAAATCGGCAGATGCGTTGGTTCTGTTCCCAGCACCGTCAACCGCAGTCACAACGAGCGTATATGTTCCTGGGTATTGTGAAGGAAGAATGTATGGGGCTGACGCAGCAATTGAATTCGCTGGTTCATAAACATCTCCTCCTATTTTTATATCATAGTGACTCACCAAAGAGAGTATATCTGTTGTATTAAAAAGAATCGTTGGTTCTGGGTTCAATCCACTTACCCCATTTGGAAATGTGATAGAAAAGGGTTCAGGTGCAGTTGTGTCGATATTAACCCTATAGTGCGCAACTTCCCCCCAACCACGGTCAGTGCGAATTTGTAAGTGAAAATAGTAGGTCCCATCTTCAAGTGGATTTGTCTTTTTGTTTCCAATCGGTGGTGAATAACGGATCGTTGGAATACTCGATGGTGATGTTCCGATAAGTGTCCTGACCTCAAGTGCTCCAGAAGGAAGATTCCAAGAAAATTCTGGAGTCTTGTTACTGTACCATTTTGCTTGGTCCGGATGAGTTGAAGAAGTAATCACCGGTGCTTCTTCTCCTGATGAGACAATTTCTTCCTTTTCCACTTCTTCTTCTGGAAGAGGGGTCACCGCAGGTTTTGCACCAACAGTAAATGAAATACCGTGAGAATTAGTCAAAATATTACTTCCACTCCCATCATTTGCGAGTACTGATCCAGACGAGAATGTCAGATTTGACTGACCAGCACCACGAGCTCGGAACGTAATGGTCATAATTTTACCCTGAGACCCTATAAAGCCAGGATTTAAAACAATACCTTCAAAAGACACCGTACCTGACGTATTAGAGAATGAAGGTTCTTGAACCCAGAGAGAAAAAACTGAACCTACTTTTGAAATAGACACAACTTGGAGTGTACTCGAGGAAAATGAGACAGTACCTGAGGCGGCATTCATCGCTTGTGATGGAGTACTCACATAGACGTTCACTGAAAATGTTTGTCCTGCGGAATATAACTGGGAAGCACTGGAAAGAGAGAGTGTCGCTGCGCGAGCGGTCCCAAAAAAGACGAAGGACCCGAGAAATACAAATGAAAGAAAAATTATTTTATAAATTTTGGACATAGTTTTTTTAAAAAGAAACCGAGGAAAAGCATTCCTATTAAAAGTATAGCAAACAACACGTACGGTTCATACCACGGTCCACGATTTTGTGGATTCAGAACAACCATCCGTTCATTACCCTCTCGATCAATCGCTTTGACTACTATTTTTTTATTAAGTGACTGATGTTTTAAGAGATAAGGACTGACTGCAGTACGAAATCTTCCATATGTTCCTTCACTGACTTCGTAGTGGTCAATACCTGAAATCTTATCTTGAGTTGCAAAAACAAGAAAATACTTCCCATTAAAAATATGTTCGCTGGTTTCAACACTTACGATAAAATCTTCTGGTATATCCATATCAACAAGTACTTCCTTATTCACATTCTTATCACCTTCTTTAATCAAAATAGTTGTCCCGTGGGTCGAAAGATCAATCGGTGTCCCTACCCCATCATGCTTGAGTGCCCGGATATCAACAAGAAAGAGTTCAGCTAACCCCATGCTCTTCGCTTCAAATACTACAGAAAAAATATATTGGTTTGCTCCTCTAAATCCCCCCGGAGTGATTCCTGAAAACATAATATTCCCAGGCGAAGCTTCGTGAGGTTTCTCTATCCAAAAATTAACGCTTGAATTACCATCACGGATTTCAACAAAAGAGAGAAGATCTAGTGAAAAAGACAAGGTGCCTTCGATTGCATTAACAGGCTCTTCTGTGTGAAGAATAACATCCACCAAAACTTGCTCATTAGTTGTGGTCTCTGATGTATTTGTATCAACTCGAATCTCAGCGGCAAAAAGAGAGCCCGCAGTGAAAAAAAGACTCAGTGAAAAAAAAGTAATTGTTAGTTTATATAAATACTTCATATGATTACCCTGTCCAATAAAATGCCAAAATACTAAAATCAACTAAATCCACTTTTCCATCCTGATTTAAGTCAGCGATAACCGGTGGATTTGCACGCTTATACCAATACGCCGCAATTGAAAAATCGACTAAATTCACTCGCTTGTCAGTATTGAGGTCTGCTTTAATTCCAAGAACAGTAGGTACCTCAGCAAGAACATTCTTAAGACCTACCGCAAAATTAACAATTGTACCAAATGGGCTGATCTCACCTTCTTTTGCTACTTTTGATTTTGTTGCATGTTGCCCCATTTCAAGAATCGATGTGTCAAAATTCAAGAGATACGCACCAGTTTCATCAGACTGTCTTTTCACAAAATGTTCCACCTCGGAATGAACACTAATCGTCACTTCTGAAAGTGGAACACTTTGACCAAAAATGGAAATTGTGTCACCTCGTCTTACTTCACTCTTATCAACGCCAATAGTAGGGGCAATGAAAATACCCCCAATCTTAGTCGTCACGCCAGAAGATATAAAAATAGGAAATGTAAAAAGACTCGATCTCACATTATTTTTATCTTCACCGTAGACAGCAAAAGTGTAGTTACCTGTTGAAAGGTTACTTATGGTGACTGAAAAATTACTATCTGGACCAGCAATAGTCGTTACAGCAAGTTGCCCATCTTTTAAAATAGATACTCGACTAAGTGGATATGCTCTTCCAGAAAAAACAACGTTAGTGTTGGGAATGATTACTGGAGGTGGGATATTACCACCACCACCTCCACCTCCACCTCCGCCTCCGCCAGGACCAGCAACTACACACTGAGAGGTGTTGAAGGTACAAGCAAGAGTACAGGAAAGTGTCCCACTCCCAAATCCTTGAGTTACACAGGATGCACCATTTAAATTACCTGAGTCACACTGTTCTCCAACTGAAACAATACCGTCCCCACAACCAGGAACAAGCGCTGTTATTTCGACAGTGATTGCAGAAGAAAATACTGGTGTAAAAAAGATACCGAAATAACTAAGGAATAAAAATAATTTGAATCGGAACTTCATTCATCTTTATTTCATTGTTGCACGAGCAATAATGATTCGATTGTATCTTCTAAGAAGTATGAGTCCAAAAAATCTAACAACAATAATTACGACGAAGACAATAAGGAGGAGTTGCCATGGAACAACAAAGAAGTGGTAATTTGCTTGGGCTGCTTGGTTCGTTGTACCAAAGACGAGATCAAGTTTTGCTGTATACCAACCAAAGTGAAATTCTTTAAGCTGAGCTTGAGCTGACTGAAAAAAATTAAGCTTCGGCGTGTCTTCTGGTTTAATTTGTTCCTCACCCCACACTACTTCGAACTTACGAGCACTGGAAGGTAGGACACTTCCCTCTTTTTTATTAGCTTTTAAAGTTTCTGTAGTAAGCCTAAATGTATTTTTAATTTTAATATCTCCAAGCGGAACAACTCTATCACCTCCTGTATTATTGAGACGATATGTGAATGTAATAGGAAGACTAGTAAAAAAACGTTGATTATTTTTAGTTAAAAAATCAAGAGTGTAGTTACCTGTTGAAAGGTTACTTATGGTGACTGAAAAATTACTATCTGGACCAGCAATAGTCGTTACAGCAAGTTGCCCATCTTTTAAAATAGATACTCGACTAAGTGGATATGCTCTTCCAGAAAAAACAACGTTAGTGTTGGGAATGATTACTGGAGGTGGGATATTACCACCACCACCTCCACCTCCACCTCCGCCTCCGCCAGGACCAGCAACTACACACTGAGAGGTGTTGAAGGTACAAGCAAGAGTACAGGAAAGTGTCCCACTCCCAAATCCTTGAGTTACACAGGATGCACCATTTAAATTACCTGAGTCACACTGTTCTCCAACTGAAACAATACCGTCCCCACAACCAGGAACAAGCGCTGTTATTTCGACAGTGATTGCAGAAGAAAATACTGGTGTAAAAAAGATACCGAAATAACTAAGGAATAAAAATAATTTGAATCGGAACTTCATTCATCTTTATTTCATTGTTGCACGAGCAATAATGATTCGATTGTATCTTCTAAGAAGTATGAGTCCAAAAAATCTAACAACAATAATTACGACGAAGACAATAAGGAGGAGTTGCCATGGAACAACAAAGAAGTGGTAATTTGCTTGGGCTGCTTGGTTCGTTGTACCAAAGACGAGATCAAGTTTTGCTGTATACCAACCAAAGTGAAATTCTTTAAGCTGAGCTTGAGCTGACTGAAAAAAATTAAGCTTCGGCGTGTCTTCTGGTTTAATTTGTTCCTCACCCCACACTACTTCGAACTTACGAGCACTGGAAGGTAGGACACTTCCCTCTTTTTTATTAGCTTTTAAAGTTTCTGTAGTAAGCCTAAATGTATTTTTAATTTTAATATCTCCAAGCGGAACAACTCTATCACCTCCTGTATTATTGAGACGATATGTGAATGTAATAGGAAGACTAGTAAAAAAACGTTGATTATTTTTAGTTAAAAAATCAAGCAGTCCACCACTCTCTTCAATATCGCCTGCGACACGAAGAAGTACGAGAACACCAATTTTACCACCAACAGACACCTGTCCACCATTTGCTTCACCAGGTTCCCCTGTTCCAAAAAAGACAGCTCCAAAATAACCACCAGGTTCTGTACCTTCTGGAATGGTAATCGTATAGGGTACGATTTGACGTGTTCCTGATGGAACAGTCACCTGAGAATCAGTTTTCAACCATGTTGCAAGTCCATTTTCAGCACCAATAAAATGAGGTGCTCCAGTATCACCGCTTGGTTCAAAATTTTCAAACGATGTGTAGAATGTCCGCGACCCTTCCTGTTCATTAAATATCTCTATTTCTCCACGAAGTGTTGTGCCAGGGTCTCCTGTCACTTCCAATCGAGCAGGTGAAACAGTCAACGCTTGCGCTGAATGCACAATGCTCATCATTGAGACAACTATCAGGATGTAGAGCATTTTTTTCATGAGTATATAAGACTTAAAATCTTTACAGAGAATCTTTAGAAGTTAGCAGTTGCTGTGTATGTTAATGTACTTGTGTAAGATCCAGCTTCTGTAATAGCTGCAATGTTTGCAAGGTATCGTGCTGAGTAGGTTGTGTTCGCTGAAGGACCCGCAGCTGAAGCAATTGGATCAGGGAAAGCAGCAGTATCAAAAGCAAAACCAGCAGCAGCATATGGAGCAGAAACTGTACCTGACCCACCTGAAGCATTAAATCTGACACCAAATTGTTCTGTTCCAGGAGATGATGCGGTGTTAGCTGCCCCGATTGCATCAATAGTATCTCCTCCTCCTGCATCAAGTGTTGCTCCGTTTAATGTCATTGTATATCCATTTGTCGCATTTGTTCCGACGATCAATGTGTGTGCTTCAACCTCTGAAGCATCTCCAGCTGAGTTGTCAGCATATTGAGCAGCTGATGAAGAAAGTGTTCCAAATTCAATCGTGTTATCTGAAATAGAGAATGAAATTGAGTTATCAACCGTTGCAGTAACTGCAACCTGGTCATCATTTAAAATAGTAACAGAAATATTACCTGAATCTCCAAATGCTCCAGAAATCGCTATTGAATACGCAGCTGCTGATGATGGGTTAATTGAGTTTGTACTATCATACGTGATGATGATCTTATCACTTGCTGCAACTGTAGCAGATCCAACTCCGTCAGTTGGAGCAGTCAATGTAAGAATACGGTTCTCTGTTCCAGAGAATACCGCACCCCAAGCAGAGGTAGAAGGAGAAGCAGCGAGTGTTTCAGTTGCTTCAAGTCCAGTAGTTGCTCCATGAGTAAATGTTACTGTACCGATAGTCTTTGACGTAAAATCAAAGTCTGATGGGAAAGTGATAACAATAGTATCTGTGTTATCAGCAGCTCCTGTTGGAGTAGTAAACTTAATCACATGACTTGAAAGTGCATTGATTTTAGATGATGACATTGTATCACTTTTATTTGTGATTGCTGCAGCAAATGCTGTATTTGCTGGAGCCATCAAAACGACAAGAGCAACAACTAAAACAAAACTAGTAATTCTTTTTACGATTGTGTGTAATTTCATATATTTTTATACTTTCTAATAATTAAACAATATGTATATATATAGTATACAGCATTATACGATAAGATATACAAAAACTGTGGATAACTTTTTATACCTTCACCTCTGTCCTAGAAATTTGCCGTTGCAACGTACGTAATTACTCCCCCATACGCTCCAGCAGAGGTTGTTGCAGAAATATTGGCCAAATAATACGCACTGATAGTCTGAAGTGAACTCGGACCACCTTCAGTCACGATTAAATCACTTGAAGTAAACTTCCAATCTCGATTTGCCGGTGTTGGATCATGGTCATATGAGCTTGTAATCGTTGCCCCTCCATCAGTCGAGAATGACATAGCAAACTGTTTAGAGTCCTGAACCCCATCTTCATCATTGGTAATAGTGGCTTGAGTGATTGTTTCTGGACCAGAAAGGCTTGTTCCACTATATGACACTGAAAACCCGGATGGAGCATTGGTTGCGACTTGCAGGTTATGCGCACTGGTGTCAGTAGCACTCCCTGTAGTGTCCCCTGTCGCAAAACGAGCAGCACTTGAATTAATAGAGCTGAAACCAACAGTATTATCTGAAATAGAAAAAACAATAACCTGAGGAACTGTCACCGTTTGCTCATTAGAGACAGCGATTTGATTTCCTAAGCCATCAAGCGTCCGAACAACAAAAAAATAATCGCCAGGTTCAAGTGTCGTGTACGTATAATCAAAATCAATACCGACGTTGGTAAATGTGTATGGACCACCGGTTACGGTACCAATCCCTACTTCATATGCTGACACATTAAAGCCAAGTGCAGTATCTGTTGCAGTCCAATCTAAATCAACATCAATACCATTTAATGTTGCACTCAAAACCCCTTCAGCAACATAGGGAAAATATAAAAAACCTGCTCGACCAATAAAATTAGTTGATGATCCTTGCCCTGAGGTCGTTATGTTATTGCTCCCATACATTTTGAAGCTCCCTGATGACTGATACCCCCCACCCGCACCAACAACAGGATCACGCACGATGAAATTGGTCGAGGTGAGGTCAATTGCGTGAATAAAACAACTAGGAATTAAAATAAGTCCTACAACAAAGAGCACTCTATGAAATTTTTTTTGTATGAATAACATTATTTTATTTTTTTATAGATGAAGCTTGACACATCTTGTATAAAGTGAGTTTCTTTACTAAAATCTTTCCCTTTAGTCATAATACAGAGTATGTACGGACTACTTGGGTAGTATACGATACCGCAGTCGTGGAACTGTCTTTCTTTTACCACAACGCCGGAAGCTTGCTTCTCTTCGATTGACCGCTCTCCATATTTATGAGCAACAGAAATATTTGGATTTATCCCAGCTACAATCCCATCTTTAAACGTTGAACCAGCGAGGATAGAAAGAGCAAGTTCAGACATCTCTCTATCTAAATACGAAGCATTGTAGAGTACACGGAAAAACCCAGCGAAATCTTTGACTCGGATATCCACATCTTGCCCTTTATTTTCAATAGTGAGCCCGATTGCATGCAATAAATCATTAAAATCTTTTTCAATAATATATTTAGAGAGTATAATAGTTGCCACGTTATCAGAATCCTGAATCATTATTTCAGCTACCTGCCTTAGTGTATATGCCTGCCCCTTTTCAATTTTAGTCGTCAAATCAAAATTTTGTTTAAGCGCAAGATCAAAATATTCTTGACTCGCAACTACCTCAAAATCAAGGAGCTCTGGTTTTCTTTCTGCGTGTTTTAAAAAAGCAATGAGGAGCGGGGTCTTCATAAGACTCGCTGGAGCAAAGGTATTTTTCTCATTAATTCCAACCCACGGTCCATTATTGAGATCTCGATAGTACACTGAAAAAGAAGAAAGTCCGTGTTGTTTAGCCAATCTCTCTGTTTCCGAAAATAAATCTTGGTAATTAATTGCAGTATCTTTACTCTGTCGAGTTTCTTCACAGTCTAAAATCGGACTCGTATAGATAAACTCTTTTCCTAAATCTCGAGTGATTTTTTTATCTGTACGGGAATGTTGTCTATAAAGAGCAGATGCTAAAATAATAGTTGCTACTGCAAACAATAGAGTGCTCGTAATGAGAATTATTTTTTGAGTATGTTGTTTCATGGTGATTAGAAAGAGAGTTCCACTGGTGGAGTTAGTTCAGCTAGTGGTTCTGGTGTTGGTTCAGGTTCAGGTTCAGGTTCAGGAGCTGGATCGACGGCCAGCTCTAGTTCCAAGACAGGATCAGACTCTACAAGTGCCCCATCACTGGTCATTTCTACTTCACCACCTGAACCTGAAGATTCAAGTTCAGTCTGCCCTTCTCCTGCTGGATTAACTACCGGTTCTGGTTCAGGATCTGAGACAGGCTCTTCATACACCTCTCCTTCATCCACTGCTTCTTCAGAAAGAAGAGAGAAGAATACATTCGGGCTCTTCACCGCAAATGCAGTCCAACTAAATTTTGTATCTGACGGTGCATCTTTATTAATAAGAATTCTAAACCCGTGAGTAGTTTTCTTAGTGACAACGTATCTGATATCATCTCTAAATATTGCTTCTGCATCCTCTGCGTCCTCAAGTGTAATCGTAACATTCACAATCGGTTGCTCTAAGTAATCTTTATCAAAGACAACATCCACAGATCGATCACCCGAACGAACAACAGCAAATCCCCCTGTATCTTTATTAAGATATGGTGTACCGAAGAATTCTACATCGCTCATCATACTGACAAGCTCTTCATCGAACACATCAATCGAGTTCACTCGAAGACCTTTCGTGTACATCGCAGGACTGATAATTTCAAATGCTGCGGCAAGCTTGTCAGTGAAGACGCTTTGAAGTTCTGTATTTTCTTTTCTCTTTGTTTGGGTAAAATCGAGGAACGCCATAATCTTCTTTTGAAGAATGTTTTCATCCTCCCCCTCAAGTGGTACTTCAAGCCCTTCAACTTCGATTGTTTCAGGATTCAAAAGAGCATACTCTTGCGAAAGAACATCAATATTTGCCCCCAGGAAATCAGAGAGTCCTACGAAAAGCATTGCATATCCACAGAGTTCCTCATCTCCACTTGTATCTTGAGATGAATCTTGTTCAGTTGAAGTGGAAGTTTGTGGTGTGACAGTATTGAGTGCGTCTACCCCTGGTCCATCGCCAACAGATTCTTCAATCGCAGGAAGCGCAACATCACAAGAATTCATTGCATCTGGTTCATTAATCACACGTCCCAAAACAGACCCAGCCGTTGTCGCTTTCATTGCATACCCAGGTCGAGATGCGGAAGTGAGCATGTCACCCGCATGGACCTCTCCATTCTCATTTGTAATTTTAACAGGAATACGCCCGGCGAGTGCGATTGCATATGAATTTTCAGCTACCGCTCCAATCGTGAGAGCTGGAGCGGTAGACACGACACCGAGAAGGTTTTTCTGATATCTCTTCGTAGACTTATCAATCCCGGCTGGTTGATCTGGTTGTATCGCCACTACATCACCTGGTTCAAGAACGCTATTTGAGTAGTAATATTCAGCAAGGTCAGCAGAACCGACTGCTCCAAATTCAAGACCTGAAGCTTGCATTGAGTCAGCAATAAGCTCAGCACGAATGAGATTTATATTTCCGGCCAAGAAATCAAGTGACTGTTGTATATCACGATCAGGCATTTCTACCCACGTTCCTGCACCAGAACCAATAATAAGGACTCCTGATTTGATGTCGATAGACTGGATGTCATCATAATCAGTACCCGTCCACTCTAATCCTCCATTATCTAGTTTCTCAGTGTCTCCATGATAGACGTCAGATATAAATGAATTGCCAAATCCACCAAAAACCGTAACTCCTCCTCCATCTGATCCTTCATCTGTACCAACATACAAACTCTGAGTTACCCCCATAAATGGCTCTGTGGTAGCTCCAACTGACGTGACGTTATTTGAAGATCCGTACAAAAACTCTGGTTCGATAGCAAAGTCAGCACCTGTTGGTGTAGTACTCCAAGCAGGACTTACAGTAAGAGTATCCACTGTGTTTGATATAACTCTCCGTGTCTGCCCAACTCCTGTCCCGCCGGTAATCTCTACGATTTGTCCGACAAATTCATTTGGAATCCATGATTCTCCTGTATCTGTAATAGTTGTCGAAGTCGCAGCAGTCGCAGCAGAAACAGTAATGGTCTTATGCTTCATTGCCTCAAGACCAGCGATGTACATTTTACGAACCTGTGCTTGGTTCAATGTATCTGTAGTAGTCGCACCACCCATCGCAAACACCAAATCATCCATGTCACCATTGAAAAATTCTTGGGCGGTAGTACAAGCAGCAATGACATTACATCGAGCACCAACAGACAAGACGGCAGAAGTTGTTTCTAGTGTTAGTGTCGCAGAAATAGTTGCGTCATTACCAACAAGTCTTCCATCAACAAACAGATCTAATCTTCCTGCTGCATTGGTTCTTTGTGCAAAAACATGGTGCCACTGACTATCATCGAAGTCATCAGTTGAGGTGGCGACGTCGTCTGGAGTAAATGCTGTATCGTCATCTATAGCAAATGAGACTGCTCCTGTGGTAGTAAGCCATACGCGCCAACCAGTTGCTGCCGCACCAGCTGCTGTTGTCGTACTTTTATCAACTAATGTCTGAAGGGCGGAAACTGTACCATTTGTTTTAAACCAAAATGAAACAAAGAAGGCGGTCGTTGTAGAGTTAAAATCAGTCTCTACATCACAGGCCCCATTATTGTCTACATCAGAACAAAGAAAATCATTGGCTCCATCAAAGCGTAATCCCTTACCACGAACACCGTTGACACCATATGTCGGTGCATTTTCTGGCTCAAGCACATTGTTCGTAACCGCAGAGTCAGTCAAGTCTCCTGTAGTTTCTTCAAATGAATACATACCTTTGTTCGTCGCTGGCATATAGTCTGTCTGCAGTGCCTTAGTATAGAACTTTGACCATGGCTGAACTGTCGCAGAAGAAACTAGAGATGTATCATGAATTTCCGTAAGCCCTAAAGAGTGCCCTACATAGAGTACATCTCCACGACCAGTCGCCACTGTATCAACTTCAGCATAAGAACATTGTTCACACACATCAAGAGCGTCAGGAGCACCTGTATTTATAGTTGGTGCTGATTTCCACAAAGAGGCAGGTCTCGTAGTACCATTGAATGATTTAGCTACGGATGTGATATCTGCTTGAGTTATATCGATAGAGTTAGCACTATTGGCGGAGAGACCGAAGCGATCAGCTGACGAGTCTGTAGAGTTAAGCCCATACACTCTCCCTCTTCTGGTTACATATACTGATTGATAGTTATCAGTAATAGCACCATTCCCAAAAACATACGTTATTTTAGTATTGGTATTAACCGCTTGTATTCCATCATCCGTCGCCGCCACAATAAACCTCCCTCCATTGAGCGGTCCACCGTTGGTTTGAACACCCGCACCTCCTTGAATCGTTGTCGCATGAACATCATTAACCAAATTTGCGTTCGTACCTCGAAGCGCCATAACTGTGTTTGAATTCACGTTGTATGTAACAGTACTGTTTCTACTGCCGATAGCGACATCAGCCTGGCTCATGTTTGTGGTGTTATATCTAAACATCTTGTCTCCTGTGAAATCAAATTCATACATACCTGTACCAGAAGATCCATTAGTACCCACATAAATTGTTCCGTTTTGAGCATACACAGAAGATGGATTGTTGTTTGTGTCAGCACCAAGGGCACCAGTAGCTGCTTGAGTAAACTTCATCCACATTGTATTTGAGTTTCCATCAAAGACGTACAGCGCGCTATCTGTAGCTACAAGAATAGCTTTTTTAGGAAAAGATGATGTTCCACAACGATCGTCTGATGAGATATTACAAGCATCACCTACTCCGTCATCTTTTGTTTCCGTGTACCATGAATTGCCGAGAGACTTCATTGAGGTCGTCCAAGCACCACCATCTGTATCACGAGCAGTATCGTAAACGAATACATCATTTATCCCAGTAATTGCGGTCTGGTCTACATATCCTTTTTTAATTAAGTTTCCATATACATCTAAATCTCCACGAGAAAGCGTGCTTCCAACAGCAAGGAGAGTTCCAACACCAGAACTTCCATCCACTATAGACAAAACCCCTCGGTCAGAAAGCTGGAAAGTAACCGACGCATCAGCAAATTCAATATCACTATCAAATCCTGTTCCGATATAGAGACCAGTTTCTGTCGCAGCCGTTGGTGTAATGTTATTAAGCGTCAAACCGCGGATTACATCTCCAGCAGCTGTTCCCCCATTGGTGAGCGTGACATCGATTGCACTGTTGGTAAGACTCGCACCATCGCCGGTGACAAAAGCGATCGCCAGTCCATCTACACCTGAAGAGGTTGTTCCTTGCCCAGCATTTGTGAGCGCCATCATATCAACAGTCGGAGCGGCAGTTGCAGTAATCTGAAAATTCGTTCCAGCACCAGCACTTAAAATAAAATCAGCACCTGCTGTTGGAGTAAAAGCGACTGCACCATTTACAGTAAGTGTATCGGTGATCGTCACAGAGTCTCCAAAAGTCATAAGTCCAGAAGAAGCGGTCATCGTATGGTCAGTTCCTGAAACATCAAAGGTCCAAATATTTGAAGCATTCGCACCATCAGACCACGTTGTTGCATCAACTGCAGTAGAATCAAATGATCCACCTCCACATCCACTACAAGATGCAACAGTGAGCACACCGGCTGCGGTGATGGACCAGTTGTCATCGGTAATAGAGACGTTTGTAGCTGAGGCTGATCCAATAGTAATAGTGTTGGCTTGAGCGGCGTTTCCGATGAGAATAGTTTTGACGGCAGCACCGGTGTTTCCGATGTTGATGGTTTCAGCTGAGGCGTCAGTACCAATGTTGATGGTTCCGGTGGTTCCTGAGTTGAGTGTAAGATCAGAAGCTGTTCCGGTCGCAATAGTGAGTGCTCCTGAATCTGCGATGTTGTTAGTCGTGAAGGTTTGAGAACCGATGACAGTACCTGTAATAAAGGTTCCGACTCCGGTACTCGTAATTCGAGTGGTTGCACCGAAAGCTAAATTA
Organism: uncultured Candidatus Saccharibacteria bacterium; assembly: GCA_964514225.1. Lineage (GTDB taxonomy): Bacteria > Patescibacteriota > Minisyncoccia > Phycocordibacterales > UBA9973 > CAZEPT01. The sequence goes on along the minus strand of CAZEPT010000003.1, from coordinate 8,956 downwards.
CCTGCGACTATTGCCACATTTCCATTCCCCAACACCGTAAAGAGTGATGTTGCGTTGTTGACAACTTCAAGCACAGTCTCCGCCGCAGCAAGATCCTGCACTCCAGTACCATTTGCTTTAGCACCCGTCAGCAGGATTGCTGGTGTAGTGTCTGTTGGATTAGAAGATTGAATTCCTTTCACTTGGAAAGCAATACCGTCAGCATCAGCAAACCCGGTGAGTTGAGCTCCCCCGACGAGCGCACTGATGGAACTGACACGGAACATGACATCTGTATCAGCAAGTGTGGTGACTCCATGAGCAACGTCAGAGTCTGATACAGCGAAAATTGGAGTTGCATTGGAAACTTCGAGAGTGTAATCAGGACTTCCATCACCAAATCCAGCAGTAGCGGTAGTTGTATTAAAGACTAAGTAGTTTGAGACTGACTGTGTCGTCAGGGCATAGAAACCTGCAGCAGTTAATGTCCATGTAGCCGAGAGTGCAGTTCCTCCACCTGACTTACCTCTTTGAGACAAGATAGAACCAGTACTGTTGTTTGTTTGGTTACCAACATAGACAGTTGTACTCGTTCCAGTGGTATCGAGCTTAATAATACCGGTTCCTTTAGCACCTAAAGTGAGATCAATCGCTGCATCTCCTCCGGTTGCGGCGAGTGAGACACCTGTTCCGGAGATTGCATTTTTGAGAGTGAGTTCGTTGACGGCTGATCCGACTGAGTCAAAGATGAGGAGTTCATTACCGTTTGCATCGGCAATGAAATCGAGGTCGGCAAATTTAGGTGAAGTGAGAGTTGCTCCGGTAATTGCTCCTGCTCCAGTGATATCAATAGTTGGAGTATTCAAGATGTTACCGAGTGTTCCGATGATGGCGATACCGTCAGTGATGGTTCCTGCTGTTTCGGTGATTTGGATAGCGGAGGTCATCGTACCAGCACCTGATTGTTCGATGAAGAGACCGTTAGTTAAGGTACCTGATGCAATACCGTTGTCGATTTGGATAGCGTTTACTCCTGCAGTGTCTAAATTGTTGACGATGAATTGAGTTGGGGTGGCGACTTCGGCTAAGTTAAAGATGATATCAGACGCAGTATCTGTACCGATGGTGTTACCTGAAGTATATGCTTGGTCGAGAGTTCCACCTCCACCTCCACATCCACTACAAGATGCAACAGTGAGCACACCGGCTGCGGTGATGGACCAGTTGTCATCGGTAATAGAGACGTTTGTAGCTGAGGCTGATCCAATAGTAATAGTGTTGGCTTGAGCGGCGTTTCCGATGAGAATAGTTTTGACGGCAGCACCGGTGTTTCCGATGTTGATGGTTTCAGCTGAGGCATCAGTACCGATGTTGATGGTTCCGGTGGTACCTGAGTTGAGTGTAAGTGCTGATGCGGCAGCGGTCGCGATGGTGAGTGCTCCACTGTCTGCGATGTTGTTAGTCGTGAAGGTTTGAGAACCGATGACAGTACCAGATGATCCTGTCGCTACTCCGATATTTGGAGTGGTGAAGGTTGGAGATTCGAGGAAGGCAAAGGTCTTTCGTGCTGCACCGGTAGTGATGGTACCGTAGTATGCGTCAGTGAGAAATTCTACTGCTCCAGCTTCAGCAGTGGTGTTGAGTGCGCCTGAAGTAAACTTGAGAGGTGCAGAACTTGCTGCGGTGGTTCCTGCTTTTAAGTGAAGGACGGCGGTCGGGATGGTTTCTCCAATACCGACGTTTCCTGCAGCTGAGATACGGAGACGTTCTCCCATGGTTGAGTTAAACGTCGAGAAAGACATACCGATCTTAGAAGATGCTTCGGTAAAGCTTCTGATGGAACCGAATTGAGTTGCACCTGAGTTGAATGAGAGCATTGCACCGGAACCAACAGTTCCTGATGAGTATGAGGCGTCGAGTCTGAGGACTTCTTGACCTGAAGCGTTAACAGCTACTGAACTTTTTGCATGGAGTGGTGCGGATCCTGGGAGGACACCGACTCCGACGTCTCCTCCGAAGTATGAGTCAGTGGTTCCGCTCGTGTAGATGGCGTAGTTGTTGGTGGTTCCTTTGGTGAGTGAAGCGACGTAGAGACCGTAGTTGTTGGTGACTGTTCCGGCGCCGGTTGGGTTGGCGACGTATGTTCCAAAAGCAGAAGTGATGGTTCCGGCACCGACAACGAGACTTGAGTGAAGACCGTAATAGTTATCCATTATTCCTGATGAAGCGTAGTTTGGTGCTGATTGAAACGCTGCATAGTGGTCGTAGTCTGCAGTTCCGGTGAAGTTGATTCGTCCGTCGAATGAGTTGTAGCCGATACCCCCTGATCGAGAGACTTGTGATGAATCAGAGAAAGCATGGCCGTTACCAGCAGTACCATCATCAACCGTTCTAGAGATAAGAATAGCGGCATCAGAACTGTTGTTCACTCCAGCATTTCCGACAGTCAAGATTGAAGAGGACATTGGAATTGCAACACCGATTCCCACATCTCCGGAAGTGGTAGTGATACTAATGATATCGCTCACGGTCTGAGAGTCAAGCGCATAGTATCCTGAAGTGTCGAGTGTCCATGTAGCAGAGAGTGCAGTTCCTCCAGCTGACTTACCTCTTTGAGACAAGATAGAACCAGTACTGTTGTTTGTTTGGTTACCAACATAGACAGTTGTACTCGTTCCAGTGGTATCGAGCTTAATAATACCGGTTCCTTTAGCACCTAAAGTGAGATCAATCGCTGCATCTCCTCCGGTTGCGGCGAGAGAGACACCTGTTCCGACGGCAGCGTTTTTGAGAGTGAGTTCGTTGACGGCTGAAGCAACTGAGTCAAAGATGAGGAGTTCATTACCGTTTGCATCGGCGATAAATCCAAGATCTGCAAATTTGGGAGCAGTGAGAGTTTTGTTGGTGAGTGCTTCTGTACCAGCAAGCGTTGCTACATCGTTGTCATTGAGCGCAGTATTGAGAGCTGAAGTAGAGAAAGAACCAAGTGAAGTGGCATTACCGACTGAAGTAATTGCTCCAGTTAAATTAGCATTTGTGGTAACAGTAGCAGCATTACCAGTGATAGATCCGACGATAGTATTGGTAACCTCAAGATCAGTAAACCACCCTTTAGTAAGCCGAGCTCCAGTTGAACCAAGAGATCCAGTCATGGTAATAGAACCAGTTCCGAGTGACACACCTGCGGCTGTAAGCGAACCAGCTATAGTCAACGCTCCGGTTGAGGTTATTTTATTAGATCCAGAAAAAAATTGAATATCCCCAGTCAGACCGCTTTGAAATGTAAGGGTGTTTGACCCCGTCACCTTTATTCCTGGATTAGTATCACCCAAAATAAGACTTCCTGAAGTGAGAGCCGTGACCTGATTTCCTGTTGCAGACTGAGCGGGAGTAAATCCACCCACAGTTCCTGAGTTAATTGCATATCCTGATGAGACAACTTGTTGTCGTGGAGTAAGTGCTTCGAATACTTCATCTCCACCAGTTGTACAACTCGCACCTACTTTTTCTGCAACTTCAACATCAACGAAAACCGTATCCGTAGTTTGAAAATCGAAATCAAGTGTATCCCCACCCGCACCAGTATCTCCGATACTTGCATTAAAAACTCCCTCACGAGTAAGGATGGTCATCGTCGAAGGCGCTCCTGCTGGCCAAACCTTTGATCCACCAGTCGACGCACTATACAAAGAAAATTTGTAACAGTAGTCTGTTCCACTCGGTCCACCGAGTAAGTCACCAGTTGTTGCATCTAAGAGACGTCCTTGAAAATTAATTATCTTAGGAACACCTGCAGCAGCTGAAACAACGCGCGTAATAAGAGGAGTACAAAGCAAAAAGATCGTACCAAAAGATACAACAATAGACAAAATATTTTTGAATATATTTTTCTTCATCCTTATTACTTTTATTTTATCACTTTTAAGAAAAAAACCATAGTGGATAAAGGATGCTATCCATTTTTTGGTATCTTAAAAGTACGCATCTTAAAAAAAATATTTTACTCTTTCAAAAGGTGTTTTTTACACCGACCATAGAAAAAAATATGACCATATTCTTGGCCGAGATCAAAAGAGGGTGCTTATTTTTTATTCACCTGCTGTATCAGGAGTATTAACTGGCACAGGAGTAATCTTTGAACCCGTGTCGCCTGTATTAAGTGGAGCAACCTCCAAAACTTTATTAAGAGAAACGCTATATAATATAGCTTTTTTTGCATTTGTGTAAATGAGAACCTTATCACCTTTCTTCGCTTGAACAAAAAAAGCTTGTTCCTTAAGAATTTCTGGGTCAGAAACAGTAGCAATTGTAGGATCCTCATCTTCAGGAAGTACAATTAATTTTGAAACCTTTGCAATAATTTGCGCTGTTTCTTTCTGAATCGCAATTTGAGGGTCTTTTTTAGACATGTATAATTGATAATAAAAATACCCCGCAAGAGCAAGTGCAATAAGAGCAACAAATGAAATAAGAAAAATGAGTTTTTTTGATTTTGACAGTTTCAACATGCGTATAGTATAGAGGAATTACCCTACCGATGCAATATGACTATGAGAAGATTTATTCACTCAAACGGATTGTATCACCATTTCGCTCTTGTGATTGACGAACAACTTGTTTAGCTTCATCAACAGCATCAATACCCGTTTCTAACGTTCCTTTTGTTTTTTTGTCACCAGTAAACACGTCCGGTCTTACCAACAAAAAAGAAATAATTAAAAATGTGATCAGGAGTACAATAATTCCCGCGTAGCCTTTAGTGTTCATACGCATGCTCATATTGTGGGTGTTGTATTTTTTTGTTTTTTTTAAATAATTTTATTTTGAAAAAATCAATCAATGCAATTTCTACTATATTTAATCCCGTAATAATAGCCCAATCCCCAAGAGAGAGCGGAACTGTATCAAGTACTTTCTGAGCTCCAGGAATATAGACTGCACAGAAGATCATTACTGCACTGATACCTACAGCCCATACCAAAATACGATTGGAAAATATATCTTTTCTTATAATACTTTTAGTAAAAGACCTCACAGAGAATACTAGGAAGAGTGATTCAAGACAGAGAAAAACCATGAGCATGGTCCGGGTTTTTTCGATATCTCCAGTGATCGCAAGTGCCATCACATAAAACAGTAGCGCTATACCACCACTGACCAAAAAGATAACGAACATCCATCGGCGAGAAATTTTATTTAGTATTGATTCTTTTGGATTACGTGGCGGTTCATCCATCACTCCTTCTTTTTCTTGTTCAGTCGTGAGCGCTAGGTCAGGCAATCCACTCTCCACTAAGTTCACCAAAAGAAGCTGCGCAGCAATTAAAGGAAGTGGAAGTCCCAGAATGATTGAAATAATAAACAAAAAGAATTGGGAAAAATCTTGAGTGATTAAGTAGAGAAATACTTTTCTAATATTTGTAAAAATTATTCTTCCTTGTTCTATCGCTGAAACAATTGTTCCGAACCCTCCATCCAAAAGAACAATATCAGCAACTTCTCGAGCAGCATCTACTTTTGTATCGACGGCAACTCCAATATCGGATGCTTTGAGTGCCGGAGCATCGTTAACGCCATCACCGAACATTGCTACCACTTCCCCATTTTTTTGAAGTGCGGTGACAATACGGAGCTTATGCCTCGGTGACACTCGGGCAAAGAGTGCTACAGTTCTCACTTTCACTCGGAGCTCTTCATCGCTTAGTTTTTCGAGAGCGCTCCCCTCAAGAATTTCTTCGGGTGAAATAATAAATCCGATCTTTTGCGCTACTGCGAGCGCAGTCGACGAGTGATCACCTGTAATGATAATAGTACGGATTCCAGCGCGCTGTGTTTTAAAGAAGGCATCAGAAACAGTTGAACGGACCGGATCAGCCAAAACAATAAAGCCAGTAAGCGTCAAATCAGATATCATTGTATCAGTATCAACAACCATATCCCCTGGAAAGAGTCGATACGCGCAAGAAACAACACGGTATCCTTCACTCGTGAGCGCCTCTTTTTTCTCCATCATTTCCGTAAATGCTTTCGTCTTGAGTAGGGCGATACCATTCTCTGTTCCGAGTGTTGTTACGCGCTCAAGTACTTGCTCCGGTGCTCCAATAACGTACAGCATTTGTTGTCCATCAGCTGTTTTACGAAGGGATGCTGAATATTTATTCTCAGAAGAAAAGAGTACGGTGAATATATCTTCTTCGGAATCTTTTACCCCATGGATATCCATGCCATTTCGGACAGCCATCTTCATAAGCGCTTGCTCGGTAAAATTTCCTCTGACGATCATCTCAGAAAGCGGTGCTTTTGGGTTTTCAATAAAGGCATCTGTCGCCATGATGGTGGTTCTATAAATTGCCTCCAAAAAGGGTGTGAGTACTTGTGCTCTTTCTTCAATCATGTGAACACCATCTGCAGTAATAATGCGCTCGACTTCCATTTTCCCTTCAGTGAGCGTTCCTGTCTTATCAGTACAAATAACCGTGACTCCACCGAGTGTTTCTGTCGAAGCAAGTCTGCGGACCAAGCCTTTCTGCTTCAATATCCGGCGCATACCGAGAACAAGAACAATAGTGATCGCAGGCAAAAGTCCTTCAGGGATTGCCGAGACAAAGAGCGCGAGTGCTGTTTCAAAAATAATTTTAAACGAATGCCCAGCAAAATATCCCTCAATAATAATGATTCCAACAACAGCTGAAATCAAGACACCAATGAGTTTGGAAAGGGAGAGGACTGTTTTTTGAAGCGGTGTTGATTCCTCAGGAGTATCAGCTAAAAGAGAAACAATATCGCCGTACTCAGTCTTTACACCTGTTGCGACCACAAGCACAGTGGCTGAACCTTCTTCAATCAGTGTTCCCATAAAAACCATATTCTTTCTGTCAGCAACCTCAGCATCAAGCCCAATAATATCTGTCGTTTTTGAAACAGGCTTTGCTTCCCCAGTCAGGTTTGCTTCGTTGATTTTAAGTCCACGGTGTTCAAGGATTCGACCATCGGCTGATACACGATCTCCAACACGAAGCACAAGAATATCTCCTGGAACAATATCCGCTTCGTTAGCTTGGAACTCGCCGTTGTCACGAATAACACGCGCACTTTGTTCTATAATATTTTTCAGCGCCGCAAGAGATTTATTCGCTTTGTGCTCTTGATAGAACCCAACAATTGCATTACTGATCATCACTACAAACACGAACACAGCTTCAGTAATATTACCAATATAGAGCGATACTCCGGTTGCGAGCATCATAATGTACATTAAGGGACTAGTAAATTGAATAAAAAATAAATACAAAACAGAGTGTCCTTTTTCGGGTGGCAGTTCATTGCGTCCATATTTATCCAACCGCTTCTGTGCTTCTTTTTGAGAAAGTCCAGCGTCGGTTGTTTTCAATCGTAAAAAAACCTCCTCGATCGGAAGATTATGCCACTGTTCATTTTTTATTCTCTTTTTCATTACATACTTACTGTAACAAAAAGTAAGTCATCACCATAATAAGAAAGTCTGTTGCGGAGGATGTGAGTATCTCGATCCTTACAGGATCAGTACACCTTTTCCATCCACTTCCAGTGGATAAGGAAAAGCTTTTCGAATCTCCCACGAAAAGCACGTAGGTGCTTTTCTATCCTCCGCTCGTCACGAAGTTCCTCGCGGAGGATGTGAGATTCGAACTCACGGGCCTTTTTACGAGCCGACGGTTTAGTAAACCGTTGATTTAAACCACTCACCCAATCCTCCAGTAACCCCATATTAGCACATTTTGAGCAAAAATAAATCGTTACAATATATGCTATACTAGCTCTATAAAACCACAAATGGAGACGTGTCGGAGTGGTCTAACGTACCTCCTTGCTAAGGAGGCAGGTGTCACAGCCTCGAGGGTTCGAATCCCTCCGTCTCCGCATTGACAACCTGTTAGTTTTGATGACCCATATAGTTAGGTATTATGTGCGACCCACAAAGCTTCATGTTACAGAAAAAGAACGACAATTGTCGTTCTTTTTTCTTTTCTATTTAATGCATTTTCATATCTTCTAAAATCTTTTCAGTACTTTCAATCTTTTTAAATACCTCTCCGTTTTCATCCCCCGTTACTTCAAGTACTGCCCACGCACCTTTGTTCATTCGTGCGAGAGCGTGATCCACGAGTAAGTATTTACCAGGGACATCAACAGTAAACTCTACAATGCTTGCTCCACCTGGAAGAACAGCGGTTGCTTGAGTATTATGCTCCATCGCACCTCCAACACTCGCATTTAGATACACGGTATCAAAAATTTCACCAATTACATGGAAAGATGATATTAGGTTCACACCACCATTACCGACATACATACGAATTTTATCACCAACTTTTGCTTGCATTCGTGGTGTTGTTTCAATGCGACCATTGAAAGTTACATAGTTAGGATGACCATCGAGAAGTGCATCAGGATCAAATGGTACTAATCCTTTTTTACCAAGTTGTCCTATGGTGTATAGCTCTCCTTGCATAACATAAAATTCTTTATCAACTTCTGCAAATCCTTCTTTTGGATCAACTAAAATCATCCCGTACTGCCCGTGTGAATTATGAGTAGAGACATTAGGCATCGCACAGTGATAGATATAGAGTCCTGGTGCAAGTGCTTTCCATCTAAATGTTTTTGTTTCTCCAGGTGCCACATGAGTAAGTGATGCGCCACCACCTGGACCTGTCACTGCGTGCAGATCTATGTTGTGGTCATGGAGACTTGATGGGTCATTTGTCAGCGTTAATTCTACCGTGTCCCCCTCGCGTATACGAAGCATCGGACCAGGAACTTGTTTATTATATGTCCAGTAGTTAAAATAAATTCCTGGAGACACCTCCGAAATTACTTCCTGTGCAGTTAGACTAATACGCACAATGCCGTCCGCATCAGGCGCTTGTGGTTTTTCTGGGACAACTGCTGGATCTGCGCCAATATCAGCAACTTTCTCAAAACGATTCTCATATCT
>CAZEPT010000002.1:0-32169 GCA_964514225.1 uncultured Candidatus Saccharibacteria bacterium | reverse complement strand
AAAGACCTCTTTTTGACTGCAAAAAAAGAAATTGCTGAAATGTATGAAGGTAAGGTTTTGAATGAAATTCAGTATCATCACTATAGTCTTAAGTATGGGACCTGTTTCGAAGCATCTATCGGTGCTGAAGCAATCTATACACTCTTCAAAAATATCGATCTTCATAAACTCCGTGATATTACTCAAGTACTTGTCGACAAGGCAGGGAACTCAGAAAGAGAAAAACTGGAAAAGAGGCTCGCTCTTATCCGCTCAATGATCCACGCTGATATGCGGCCGGAATGGATGTTTTTGACAGTGCTTCCTGTTATTCCTCCAGCGCTCCGACCGATGGTTGCGCTCGATGGTGGACGACATGCAACTTCTGATATCAACGACCTCTACCGTCGTGTGATCAACAGAAACAACCGTCTCAAGAAATTGAAAGAAATCGGCGCACCTGATGTTATTTTGAGAAACGAAAAGCGTATTCTTCAAGAAGCTGTTGATGCACTCTTGGATAACTCGATTGCAAGTCAAAATGACACTCAAGCAATGAGCCAATCTCAAAAACGAGCACTTAAGTCTCTCGCTGATAACCTTAAATCAAAACAAGGTCTCTTCCGACAAAACCTCCTTGGGAAGCGTGTGGACTACTCTGCGCGTTCTGTGATCGTTGTCGGTCCAAACCTTCACCTTGATCAGTGTGGACTTCCAAAGCATATGGCGCTTGAACTTTTCAAGCCGTTCGTTGTTTCAAAATTAATCGAACGAGAATTTACCTACAATATTCGTGGGGCGAACAAGCTCGTCGAAGATGGTATTCCTGAAGTCTGGGCAATCCTTGAAGAATGTATTGAAGGAAAATATGTTCTCCTTAACCGTGCGCCAACACTTCACCGTCTTGGTATTCAGGCATTTCACCCAATTTTGATCGAAGGAAATGCGATTCAACTCCACCCACTCGTGTGTGCGGCTTTCAACGCTGACTTCGATGGAGACCAAATGGCAGTCTACTTACCACTCTCTGTTCAAGCACAAGCTGAAGCACGAGATCTCATGGCATCAAACAAAAACCTCCTTAAACCTCAGTCTGGAGAACCGATTGTCAACCCATCAAACGATATTATCTTAGGATGTTATTGGATGACGAAAGACGTTGAAGGTGAAAAAGGAGAGGGAAGTATTTTCTCCAGCCCAAATGAAGCGATTGCGGCCTACGAACACGGTATCCTTGGTTTCCGAGCAAAAATTAAAGTGCTTCCAACTGATTCACCAAAATACGCACAATTTGAAGGAGGACTCTTTGAAACAACTGTTGGAAAACTCCTCTTCAACTCAATCCTCCCAAGAGATTTTGCCTATACGGGGAAAGAAATAACGAAGAAAGTTATGTCGAGTCTCGTTGACGAAGTCATCACAGATGTTGGTATTGATGCAACACCAAAAATTCTAGATAAAATCAAAGATTTCGGATTCAAGTACTCTACTGTCTCTGGAACAACATTCGGATATGACAACGTCAAAGTTCCTGAAGGGAAAAAAGCGATCGTCGCAGAATCTCGAAAGAAAGAAGCAGTTATTATCGAACAATACAACGATGGTCTTCTCTCGAAAGATGAGAAATACCAAAAAGTAATTGAAATCTGGGAACTTGCTAAGAAAGAAGTTGAAAAACTTATTCCTGCAACACTCAACACTGCCGGGTCAGTCTATGACATGGTCATCTCTGGTGCCCGAGGATCTGTTGGACAAATCTCACAGATGGCTGGTATGAAAGGTCTCATCATCAATACACAAGGACGAACAATCGACTTCCCAGTTATTCCATCATACAAAGAAGGACTTTCTCCGATTGAATACTTCATTATCACTCACGGTTCTCGTAAAGGTCTCGCTGATACTGCGCTCAACACTGCTAAAGCTGGATACCTTACACGACGTCTCGTTGACGTTGCGCAAGATGTTGTCGTTACTGACCACGATTGTAAAACAAAAGAAGGACGCTACGCTCAAAAAGATAACGTTATGGGAATTGAAATTCCTCTCTCTAAGAACCTCCGAGGACGTATTGTACTCGAAGATGTTAAAGATAGTGCTGGTACTGTCATCTACAAAAAAGGAACACTTCTTAACCGAGAAGATGCGGCGCATGTTGAAAAGCTCGGTATTGAGAAAGTGCTTGTCCGCAGTCCGCTTGCATGTAAGACACTCCACGGAGTTTGTCAGATGTGCTACGGTCTTGATCTTGGGCGAAACAGACTCGTTGATATCGGTGAAGCTGTTGGTATCGTCGCTGCACAAGCTATTGGTGAGCCAGGTACACAGTTGACACTTCGAACATTCCACGCCGGAGGAGTTGTGGCAGTTGATATTACTGCTGGTCTCCCTCGTGTTGAAGAAATTTTCGAACGACGTCTTCCGAAGAATCCTGCAGTTATCTGTCATGGTGCTGGTAAGGTGATCGAAATCATCAAACATGAAAAAGAAAAGACAATCGTTATCCTAGAAGATAGCAAAGGAGGACTTAAGAGTAATACGACTGAATACAAAGTTGCATTCCGTCGAAACCCGCTCGTCAAAGTTGGAGAAGATGTTATTTCAGGCCAAAAGCTTACTGATGGATCAGCTGATATTTCAGAGATCTTCAAGTTTGGAGGCAAGCAAGTTGCTGAAGAATATATTATTGATGAAATTAACAAAGTGTACGAACTCCAAGGAGCATCTATTTCTCGAAAACACATCGAGATCATCATTAGGCAAATGTTCTCTCGTGTGAAGATCAAAGCATCAGGCGATACACACTTCTCAGGAGGTGAAACCGTCGAGCTTATTGAACTCAATGAAGAAAACACTCGAGCTGAAGAAGAAGGCGGTCTTCCTGCAAAGGCAGATACGATCATTTTGGGAATCTCAGATGTATCACTGACGACTACAAGTTGGCTCTCTGCTGCATCATTCCAAAACACAAACCGTGTACTCATCAACAATGCCGTTCGAGGAGGAGTTGATCGACTTCGAGGACTTAAAGAAAATGTTATTATCGGAGGCTTGATTCCTGCAGGAACGGGCTTTCGAAAAGCTGCCGACTCCGAAAAAGGAGCGTAAAAAGAAGAGTACTATTATGAAATCCGGAGCTGCTTTAGAAATTAAATCACGGCTTCCTATACTTGAATTTATTGAACAATATATTCCTGTTGAAAGAGCTGGTAAAAATTATCGAGCTAGGTGTCCTTTCCACAAAGAAAAGACCGCTTCGTTTTACATATCTACTGACCGAAATACCTATTACTGCTTCGGATGCGGAAAGAAAGGAGATATATTTTCTTTCATGGAAGAGTATGAAGGACTTGATTTCAAACATGCACTTGTTGCGCTCGCTGAGAAAGCCCATGTCAATCTCAAAGACTATGACATGGGTGGCGGAGTAGTAGAAGGGAAAAAAGATCTCTACGCTGTGTTAGAACAAGCATCACTCTTCTTTCATGAAGCTTTATCAAAAAATAAGACTGCTTCTGAATATCTCACCACTCGTGGACTGACACAAAAAACGATTAATACATTTCGAATCGGATTTGCTCCAGCAGATTGGAAGTCACTCTACACACACTTAACATCAAAAGGATTTCCTGAAACACTCATCGAAGAAGCCGGGCTCATTAAAAAAGGGGATTATGGATTCTATGATCGTTTTCGTAACCGAATCATGTTTCCTTTTATGGATACAAACGGGCGCGTCATCGGATTTTCAGGGAGAATTATTGATCCGGAATCAAAAGAAGCAAAGTACATCAACTCACCAGAGAGTCCGCTCTTCAATAAGAGCGAAATATTCTATGGACTCTATCAAGCGAAAGACGCTATCAGGGCTTCTAAAAAAGCTATTGTCGTCGAAGGTCAGATGGATGTCGTTATGACTCATCAATCAGGAATCCATTTTGTGGTTGCAAGTTCAGGTACTGCATTCTCTGGTGCTGACACTGCTAAAGTCGGTGGGTCATCCCACCTAGGCATCATTAAGCGCATGACGGACAGTATCTCGCTTGCGTTTGATAATGATGGTGCTGGGCTCAAAGCGATGTATCGGGCAACTGGGGCCGCACTTTCTCTTGGATTCTTCGTGTACTGTATCTCAATTGTGGGGCAAAAAGATTTTGCTGATATTGCGCGAACTGACCCGAAAGGACTTCGAGAGCTTATCGATAAAAAACAAGATGCGATTTTGTTCTTTACGAATTATCTTAAAAATCATACGTCATCTCATATCCTTCGCAAGGGAATCTCTGAGAAAATCTGGCCACTCTTGGTTGCCATTAAAAGTCCAATCGAACAGGCCCACTATGTTACTCAGATATCGTCGCTTCTCTCTATTGACGAACGAGCGCTGTTTGATGACTTTAGACTCTTCCAGAAAAAAGACCCTAAGTTAGGTGACGGAACAAAAGAGTTAAGCGTTGCTCAAGGTGAAAGCTCTCTTGAAAAAATGTTCGGACTGGTCTTCTACTTTGAATCTCATGGATATCAAAAAGAGTATGAACTCTACGATGAAAAGATGAGATCGATTTTAGGAGAGAAGTATCTTGAAATAAGAGAGATTCACGAAGTCAAAAAAGAACAACTGCTGTTTATGATAGAGAAAACTTTTTCAAACAGTGAGACACTCCTCAAAGATGCACTCTTTATGTACACGATGTATGAGGGAGAGTATTATAAACAAGAGCTGGGACGCCTCAGGAATGAGATGAACCAAGATGAATTATTAGGACTTGATACGCAAGAAAAAATAAGAGAGGTCGCAACAATCACTCAAAAAATGCAAAAAAAATAATATGAAAAAAACAACGAAAAAAGTGCTTAAAAAACCAACACAGAAAATAGTAAAAAAAGTTGTTAAGAAAACAGCTCCAAAGCCTGTCAAAAAACAGGTTAAAAAAGCCGTACCTCAAGCAAAGAAAAGCGTATCAAAGAAAAAAAATGTCGTCAAAAAAGCTGTTGTAAAAAAGGCTCCCGTAAAAAATGGAGGATCTAAAAAAGTCGTTAAGAAAGTATCTCCGAAGAAGGTAACTCCTAAGGTAGTTATTCACAAAAAAGACGGTAAAACTGCTGAAGATCAGGTCAAAAAAACCGAAATGCTTTTGGACAAAGGAAAGAAAAGACATTTTATTACATATGATGAGATTGTTAAGACATTCCCTAATATTGAAAATGATATTGCATTTTTGGAGGAACTCTACGAGAAACTCCAGCAAGCGGGTATTGATATTTTAGAAGGAGGAAACCTTCTCGATCTTGAGCCGACTGAGAAAAAAGATTTTAAACTCGGCAAGGATGTTTCGGGGTATGATTCGATTCAAATGTATCTTAAGGAAATTGGACAATATTCACTCATTCATGCGAGTGAAGAACGCGAGCTTGCTAAAAGAATTGAAGCAGGCGACACCGAAGCACGGACACTTCTCGCTCGTGCAAACCTCCGTCTCGTAGTTTCTATTGCTAAGAAATATGTTGGGCGAAGTGCTGACCTCACACTCCTTGATTTGATTCAAGAAGGGAACATTGGACTCTTTAAAGCAGTTGAGAAATTCGACTGGACAAAAGGGTATAAGTTTTCAACGTATGCAACCTGGTGGATCAGACAGTCTATTACTCGTGCGCTTGCTGATCAGTCTCGAACTATCCGTATTCCCGTCCACATGGTTGAGACAATTTCAAAATACAAACAAGTCTACAGACGTCTCTCTCAAGATCTCGGACGTGATCCATTGCCTGAAGAAATAGCGACTGAGATGGGAGTCGAAGTTGAGAAGATTCATATTATTGAAAACATCAATCAAGACACACTCTCACTTGAACAACCAATTGGTGATGATGATGAGAAATCAACTCGTGGTGAGTTTATTGCTGACGATAAGATCCTTCGTCCTGATCAAGAGGCGTCACGTCGAATACTTCAAGACCATATCCGTGAAGCGCTCGGTGAACTCTCTGAGAAAGAACGAAAGATTTTGGAGATGCGATACGGGCTCGTTGATGGAGTTCAACATACACTCGAAGAAGTCGGTGTTGAATTCAATGTCACTCGGGAACGTATTCGTCAGATTGAAGCGAAGGTTCATGAAAAACTTCGAGCTAACGAAAAGATCGCTCGATTGCGTCACTATTTTGATTAAGTAAATAGGAAATACAACAAAAGCAGGTCGCCTCAGGCGACCTGCTTTTGTTGTATTTCCTCTGTAGTTAGAAATTTGTACTCTTGTTTATTCTGCTGTCTCTCCAGTTAGAGGATCAAAAACTGGTGGTTTTGGCGCCATTTTCTCAAAAATGTCGTCTATGTATTTCCAGTACTTATCGTTGTTTCCGAGCGAAGCTATACATTCTGCTGCAAGAGCTTTATTGTACGCATTTGGGTGGATTGATTCAAGAGGAAGGTGTCTGTAAACCCAAGCAACTTTACCTCCGTAGTCTTCAACAATTTGGTGCATGGTTGTGTGGAATCGTGCACAGTATGGACATTCGAGATCAGAATATTCGATGATCACAATTTCTGCGTCCTTTGAACCGAAGTAGTGATCTGTCTCAGTAACTGGGTCAATAGCGATATTTGCTTGGCTCTTTGCTGTTCCAGCGAGCATTTCATCGAGCATACTTTTTACTGATTCAATCGGATACGCTCCAGCAATCTCTAGCTTTGTACCATTTTTACCAACCGCAATACTGTATGGAGTTCCGCGTCCTTGGTCGATAGGGATGTGAGCTGTCGCGCGTTCTGCACTTGCTATGTCAGCTTTTACTTTTGCATCGTAGCGTTTTTCATCAAAACAAGCTTTGAATTCTGCAGGTTTGATTCCAAGTTCTTGAACAATTGTTTTTGAACCTGCTGTTTTTGCTCCACCGCTTTTTGAGAAGTAGACTGCTCCCGCAATGATAATTCCAGCGATAATAATAGCGACTCCCACATTCATGCCAGGTTTTTTATTAGTAAAATCAACTGGTGTAGATGGTGTCTGTTTTTTTTCTGTGTGTTCCATGGAGTAAGTATACCACCCAAAAGAGGACAGGCACAAGGATTGATTACCTGTGTATGGCGTGTGTTGTTTAAGGGGTTTTATGCTATAATAAAGCACATATATGCAGTCTCTCTATGAGGTATTTTTCTATATTTTTACCTTCGTGTCGTTGTACGTTCAGGTCTTTATGCTGGTTGTTTTTATTCAAAAGAAGAGAGATATTTTGGTTCGTACAGAAAAAATAACCCTTCCTGAATATCCAGCAGTCACTATTACTGTTCCAGCCTACAATGAATCAATCAATATCGAGAAAACAGTTAATTCGCTTTTAGCACTCGATTATCCAGCTGATAAGATTTTCATCAACGTTGTCGATGATGGATCAACAGACGATACATGGGAGATTATGTCTCAGTATAAAGATTATCCGAATGTAAAACTGTTTACTCAGAAAAATTCAGGAAAGTTTGCTGCCAATAATCTCGGACTTCTCAACTCACATACACCATTTGTTGGATGCCTGGATGCTGACTCTGAGGTGCACCCTGAAGCATTAAAGCGTATTATGACCTATTTTGATACACCGGAAGTTATGGCAGTCGCTCCAACCATTCTCATTAAGGACCCTAAAACAATGCTTCAAAAAGCTCAGAGTGTGGAGTATGATTACGCTATTTACATTAAAAAAATGCTCGGTATGTTAAATGCAATCCATGTAACACCAGGACCTTTTTCTATATTTAGAAAAAAAGTGTTTGATGAGATAGGTCCCTATAAACATGCTCACAATACAGAGGATCAAGAAATAGCACTTCGGATGCATCAAAACGGAATGCGTATTGAACATGCACCTGACGCATATGTGTACACGATTGCACCACATAAGGTTCACGGGTTGTATAAACAACGAGTTCGTTGGATCTATGGGTTTATTAAAAATGCGTTTGACTACAAGCATCTCTTGTTTAAAGCACGCTATGGTAATGTTGGCTTTATTACGCTTCCGTCAGGTATTATTTCTATTCTTTCAGTACTTTTCTTGTTCACATATGGAGCGTATAAAATTGTTCGGTTTGTGTATAACAAAGTGATGTACTACCAAGCTGTTGGATTTGTTGATACCTTTTCTTTTGCTTGGCCAAAGTTCGACCTTTTTTACGCTCCATCGCAAGCGATCTTCTTTATGACGATATCAGTCTATCTTATGGTCTTTACGTCGCTTTTTATAGGGCAGAGGATGCGGTACGGGAAGACTAAGATTAACCTGAATATCTTTTACTTCTTCTTTATTTATTCACTGATCGCTCCATTCTGGCTCCTTAAATCAATTTGGAATGCTATTCGCTCTTATGAGGCGAGTTGGACTTCCGAGCGAGACACACGTGGTGTTTAATGTTACACCATCACACTTAATTTGTACCTTGGAGTTATTTTTTAAAGATGAATTGCTTATATGTAAGCATGATTGTAAAAAAGTAGGTGTCGGGGTATACTAAACATACATTTATGCAAAAACAAGATATTACACGCTATATTATAGTCTTTTTTATCACTCTTGCTGTTTTCGTGACAGCCGCCGCACTCTCAGGATTTTTGAACGGACGGAAACTCTCAGAAGTTAAAAAGATTCAAGATAAGATTTCGATTGACATCTTAGCTGCCGAGACACAATTTCAACTACTCCAAGAGCTCTCCTGTAAAGATGTATCTCAGTCGACTCTCTCTCAAGAGCTCAATGAACTCGCTGAGAAGATTACCTACAGTGAGAACAATATAGACAACAAAGAACAAGTAGCTGAACTCAAACGGTACTATGGACTCCTCCAAATTAAAGATTACCTTCTTGTTCAGCAACTCAAAGAAAAATGTAAGATTGTCGTTGAACCCATATTCTATTTTTATACCACTGCTGAAAATTGTACTGAGTGTGTTAAGCAATCTATCGTTCTAACAAAGCTTCGTCAGAAATATCCAGAGCTTCGGGTATACTCATTTGATTTTACGTCTGATCTTTCACCACTCCACTCGCTTATCAAAATCTTTAAAATTTCAGATACGAAGCTTCCAGCACTCGTCGTGAAAGATGAAGTCTACACTGGATATAAGACTGAAGAAGAAGTCGAGAAGCTCATTCCTGATATAGTAGTTGCTAAAGAAAAACAAGATGCTGAGAAAGCAAAAATTGAAGCTGAGGCGAAAGCACAAACAGAAGTCAAATAACAATTTGAAAACCCCACACATCGTGTGGGGTTTTCAAATGGAGCCGCTTCTCAGACTTGAACTGAGGACCTTCGCTTTACAAAAGCGTTGCTCTACCAACTGAGCTAAAGCGGCATGTTTCTGCTACTAATATAGCAGAAAACTTTATTTTTTACAAATGGAGCTGGCCTTTATCGGCCGTTTTTTTGTGTTCCTCTACGTGGCTCAAAATAGTGTTTTCGTTGATTGGGCCATTGAGCTTCTCCTCAGGAAAGGCGACAGAAGCGAGTTTGGTGATCCCGCGGTCGAGTGTTCTTCTTGAAAAACGCCTTAGTCTGATCAAGATTTTCAAGAGTCCAACGATGAGATACATGATTTCTTCTTTGATAAAGTGTTGGATTTTTGAGCGTGATGTATGAATGTTTTTGATAGAAAAAGGATTTTCTTCTTGGTCGACGAGATTTCCGTTTTCATCAGTATGACTCTTGATATTCTTTTTTTGATACCATAGAATTCCTCCCACAAGGAGGATTCCGAAGGCACATAAACTGAGTAAAAAGATAGTCATATAATGATATGGATTAAGCGATGCTTATTCGTACATATTTTTCAATGACCGCTGTGCCGAGAACTTGAGCAATGGTTTTTGAAGTATCCTTGAAAAACGTTTGATCCATAAGAGTTCTTTCTTTCAAGTATCCTTCGACTTTTCCTTCAAGCATTTTTGTTTTGATTTCTTCTGGCTTATCTGATTCATCTACTTCTTTTTGAGCAAGTGCACGGACGCTCGCAATAATATCTTCTGGAACTTCGCTCTTGTCTTTGAATTCAGGATTCATTGCTGCGATATGCATC
The DNA here is from genome assembly GCA_964514225.1 of uncultured Candidatus Saccharibacteria bacterium. Lineage (GTDB taxonomy): Bacteria > Patescibacteriota > Minisyncoccia > Phycocordibacterales > UBA9973 > CAZEPT01. Next base: position 22,129 of record CAZEPT010000002.1, on the reverse strand, counting down.
GCGAGATCTTTAGCGAGTGCTTCATCACCGCCTGAGAGCGACACAAGAGTAGCAATACGGCCGTCGTGGACGTACAGGCCGAGTGTGTTTCCCCCAACTTCGCTGATTTGTCCGAGTCTGATATTTTCTCCTACTTTTTGAACCACTTCATCAATAAGCGCTTTTGCATCTTCTGTTGTTTTCTCTACAGTGTTTGCAAGGGCCATATCAGCGAGTTTGTTTCCGAGAGTGATAAAGTCATCATTTTTAGCAACGAAGTCAGTTTCACAGTTGAGTTCTATAGCAACAGCTTTGTTTTCGTTTTTTCGAGCGATCAAGAGTCCTGAGAGTGCTTCACGGTCTGATTTCTTTGCCGCAACTTCAGCTGATTTTTTCTTTAAGATAATGAGCGCTTGCCCCATATCACCGTCAGCTTCTTCAAGGGCTTTTTTGCACTGCATTATTGAGACACTTGTTTGATCTCGCAATTGTTTGATAAGTTCTGTTGTGATTTGAGCCATATATTATTTGATGTTTGATTTAAATCCGCTCTTATAAGCTTCGACTAAATGTTCTACAAGGAAGGCGATACTAGAGAGTGATGCGTCGTTTGCAACAACAGGGAATGAGATGTTCGCGATATTACAGTCTGTTCCAGCAATAGCGATTGTCGGGATAAGTGATTTTTCACTTTCTGTGACAGCGATGTGTTCTTTTCGTGGGTCAACAACAAAGACAGCGTCTGGAAGCTTTTTCATATCAGCGATACCAGAGAAGAGCTTGTGCATGCGGGCGATTTCTTCATCGATGAGCATTCTCTCTTTCTTTGTGTACTTGTCGAGTGTTCCTTCTTCTTTTTGTTTTTTGAGGTCAGCGAGCTTGTTTACTCGTTTGGTAATTTCAGGGAAGTTGGTAAGTACTCCTCCGACCCATCTCTCTGTGATGAATGGTTGGCCGATACTTCCAGCTTTTTCTTTAACAATTTCTTTCGCTTCTGGTTTGACTGCGACAAAGAGGACTGTTTTTCCTCGACTGCCGAGTTCTTTCATGAAATCTGAGGCTTTTTCTAATTGAGCATACATTGATTCAACATCAATGATGTCTGTTTGGTTTTTTGATCCGTAGATCAATTTTGCTACCGTTGGGTGGCGTCGAGACTTTGAGTAGCCAAAGTGTGCTCCGGCTTGGAAAAGTCCCTCGATAATTTTATCTTGCATAGTACTTCTAATTAATTAATGCTTGTTTCGAGCAAGCGGATTCCGTTCATAAGCATTTCAGCGTATTTACAGAGAAATAGAGGAATTTCTAATTTCCAATACCTAATTTCTAATGAAAATTCATAAAAATCAAGGCTTTTTCTCCACGAAACCTATACACAGCATAGCACAAAAAGGGGACTTTGACGACCTTGACATATATAGATAAATATGCTATCATATAGGTAAGTTTGGATCTTTGAAAAACGTTTGTTTAATGGTTATTTTTGAGCCGGTTTTAACTGATGGGCTTAAAAGTAACCATTAAAAAACAAATACAATGTCAAAAACAATTATCTTGACCGCAACACTCTTCATTCTTTTTGCAGTTATCGGGCTGATGTCCTGCAGTGATGTAAAACCCTTAACTGAGCAAGATCTCAGGAAAGGGATGACTAAAGATTCAACTTTCATTAAACGAAACGATTCTTTGAAAAGAGTTGTTAGTGGTTTAATTCAAACCACCTATGATTCTGTTGTGACTTCCTTGAAATCACTGCCGGAACATAAAAATTCAATTTTTCTCACTCCAAAGCAAACGCAAGATTATCTGGCTTCTGCTTCTAGAAACCAAAGCCGTTTTGTTGTTGAAAAAGAATTTTTTTCAACAGAGGATAAAAACTGGGAAAAACATGATGACACAACAATGTACAAGTTTTCCCAAACATGGACGTGTCACATAAACTTTGACACAACTCAAAGTCTATCCCCGGTAATAACGGTAAAAAGAGATTGGTATAATGAAATAAAGAATACGGTTTCAAAAGAGGAAGACATGGATTACTCTCACTCCGTTTTTACTTTTTACTACATACCGAGATTAAACATAGGATACATTGTTGATTACAACCAATCTGGAATCTCTCCAAGGAATTATTCTGAATCCCTGTCTTCATATGAAGATAGAGATATTAGAAATAATTTCATTTTTAAGTAAGTTTCACTACAAAGAAGCAAATTTTACAAACAACCCAACGAAAGTGCGGGTTGTTTTTTATTTGTAAAAACCCCTTATTTTGTGTATAGTAAGGCTACTTATGCGTCAATCTCAACTCTTCACCAAAACCAAGCGAGAAGCTCCAGCGGACGAAATATCCAAGAACGCCCAGCTTCTTATCCGTGCTGGATATATTCACAAAGAAATGGCTGGCGTCTATGCCTACCTTCCACTCGGATTGCGCGTACTTGAAAATATCAAACAAATAGTGCGAGAAGAAATGAATGGCGTGAATGGACAAGAAGTCATGATGACGACGCTTCAGCCGAAAGAAATCTGGGAAAAAACAGACCGATGGGACGATGCGAAAGTTGATAACTGGTTTAAGACATCACTTAAGAATGGGACTGAGCTCGGAGTTGGGCTCACTCATGAAGAGCCTATTGTTGATGCGATAGGAGAGTATATTCAATCATACAAAGACCTCCCAATTTTGGTGTATCAAATTCAAAATAAATTCAGAAATGAACTTCGTACTAAAAGCGGACTTTTGCGCGGACGAGAATTTGTCATGAAAGACATGTATAGCTTTGCACGTTCTCAAGAAGAGCATGAAGAGATTTATGAAAAAGTCGCGCAAGCGTACCACCGAGTGTATGCTCGTTTGGGACTTGGTGACATTACCTACCGTACATATGCAGATGGAGGAATTTTTACCGAACGTTTCAGTGATGAGTTCCAGACATTGAGCGACATGGGTGAAGATACAATTTATGTCAGTGAAGCAAAAAAAATCGCAGTTAATAAGGAAATTTATACTGATGAAAATTTACTAAAAATTGGCCTCAATAAAGATGAACTTACTGAAAGAAAAGGCGTGGAAGTGGGGAATATTTTTCCACTTGAAACAAAGTATACAGAAGCGCTCGATGTTCGTTTTCAAGATGCAGATGGCGTAGAACAGCCTATCATTATGGGTTGCTATGGAATTGGTATCAGCCGTTTGGTTGGTGTCATTGCTGAACATTTCTCTGACGACAAGGGAATCATCTGGCCGGAAGCTGTCGCGCCATTTAAAGTACACTTAGTTATTTTAGGCGAAAGTGAGACTGCTCGAACTGAAGCGGAAAATCTCTACAGTGAGCTTGTTTTAAAGGGCGTTGATGTCCACTTTGATGACCGTGTAGGTCTTTCAATCGGCGAGAAATTAAACGATGCAGATCTTCTCGGTATGCCGTATCGTATCGTCGTCTCTGAGAAGAGCCTAGAAAAGGGCGGAGTCGAAGTGAAGAAAAGAAATGAGAAAGAAACAGAGATAATGAGCAGTGCCGAATGCATTGATAGTTTTTAATATGTTACAGAAATTAAAGAAAGTATTTTCAAACGATATCGGAATAGATCTTGGGACGGCTAACACACTCGTCTATTTAAAAGATCACGGGATTGTGATTAATGAACCGTCTGTTGTTGCAGTAAATCAAAAGACCGGACAAATCGTGGCTGTCGGTACTGAAGCAAAGCAAATGCTCGGGCGCACCCCGGGGCACATTAAAGCCATCCGTCCGCTCGTTGACGGAGTTATTTCTGACTACGAAGTGACTGAAGAGATGCTCTCATACCTCATCCGAAAAACAGAATCGTTTTCAAAAAAATTCCTCGGTCCACGCGTCGTCATCGGCATCCCGTCAGGCGTGACTAACGTCGAAAGTAGAGCAGTCTATGATGCGGCAAAATCAGCCGGTGCTCGAGAAGTCTACCTCGTTGAAGAACCGATGGCAGCAGCGATCGGTATCCGACTTCCAGTCAACGAACCGGTCGGTTCGATGATTATCGATATTGGTGGTGGAACGACAGATATCGCAGTTATTTCACTCGGTGGAATTGTCAGATCAAAAAACCTCAAAATCGCTGGAGATCAATTCAATATCGATATCATTGCTCATTTGAAAGATGAATTCAAATTACTCGTCGGAGAAAAGACGGCTGAGACGATCAAAATCGGACTCGGAGGTGTGCTTTCAAATAACGGGGACCACATGCCTGTCCGCGGACGAGATCTCGTCACTGGACTTCCAAAAGAAATCCATATCACCGGTGACACTATTAAAGAGGCGATCGGTCCATCAGTTATGGTCTTGGTTGACGGTGTCAAAGAAATTTTAGAAACAACTCCCCCTGAAGTAGTCGGAGATATTATGAACAACGGTATTATCCTCTCTGGTGGAGGTGCATTATTACGCGGGCTCGATATGCTCATCCAAAAAACTCTCGGTATTCCGGTCTATGTCGCTGAAGATCCGCTCACTGCCGTCGCACGAGGTACAGGAATGATACTCGATAATTTAGCGCTCTATGAAGAAGCGCTCCTTAAAGTAGATGGCGATGCAGTTCTCAAATAAAAGAAAGAAAAAGTCTCCATCGCTTATTGTCTATGGGGTCATCGTTTTTGTTGTTGCATTTTTTATTATCTTGCGGGCATTTTTCCATCCGCTTTTTGTGCTTGTCTCAAAACCTTTTGTCTCACTTGGTTCATATATTCACAAGCAAACACCACGCGCTACTTCGATTGGACTCTCGAAACAAGATCTTATTACTGAAATAAACAAACTCAAGAGTGAAAATGAACTCCTTGTTCTGACTAATAACGAGCTCTTAAGTAAAGAAGCGCTCCTCAGTGAATTTGAAAGTTCATTTGGTGAGAATCGAGAACTATTAAATTTGCAGTTGGTTCATGTGGTCTCAAAACCTAATCAATCAGTCTACGACACGATCCTTGTTTCGAGCGGAACGGACGACGGACTTGTAGTTGGCCAATCTGTGTTTGTGAATGAATTCTCGCTCATTGGTGTCATCGATCATGTTGAAAAAAATACAGCAGTTGCACTTCTATTTTCTAGTCCTGGATACAAGACCTTTGCTCGGCTCGAGCGAACAGGCTACGATGTGACCGTTGTCGGTCGTGGTGGGGGAAATATGATTGTTGAAGTACCGAAAGAAGTAGAGACTGCACTTGGTGATCGTTTACTCTATCCCGCTTTAGACAATAAAGTGATTGGGATTATCCGCGATATCACGCTCGATGATCGCGATGCTAACAAAAAACTCTATATCACACTTCCAACTAACATCCTGACTCTCGACCATATGTATATACAAAAATAGGCTCGTATGAAAAAGCCACTTACTTTTACGATTACCAAGAAAAGCACGGACTCAAATGCTCGTGCTGGAGTGATTACAACTCCCCATGGAGATATTCTGACCCCAGCGTATATTGCGGTCGGTACTAAAGCGACTGTTAAAGGTGTGACTCCTGCTCAACTCAAAGAACTCGGTGCTCAAACGATGCTCGGTAATACGTATCATCTGTATCTCCAGCCTGGAGATGAAGTCGTGCGTGATGCTGGAGGTCTCCACGCTTTTTCTGGCTGGGATGGTCCGATGATGACAGACTCTGGTGGCTTTCAAGTTTTTTCACTCGGTGTAGCGTACGGCAAAGGGATCAACAAGATCCTTGAGAGTTTTGATCCATCCACTATTTTGGCAGAGCGGTCAGTCGATAGTACTCAGGTGAAGCTCGCGACCGTTGGAGAAGACGGTGTGACTTTTAAATCAATTATTGATGGAAGTATCCATTATTTTACCGCTGAACGTTCGATTGAAATCCAGCACAATCTTGGAGCTGATATTATTTTTTCATTCGACGAATGCACTGCGCCGAATGATACATACGAATACCAAACAGAGTCCGTTGATCGCACTCACAGGTGGGCAAAGCGTTCACTCGATTATCACAAGTCTAAAGAAAATTCTGAAAGACAAGCTTTGTTTGGGGTCATTCAAGGCGGACGTTATGAAGATCTGAGAAAAAAATCAGCTCAGTTTCATGCAGATTTGCCGTTTGATGGTTTCGGTATTGGTGGATCGTTTACCAAAGACGACTTGAGTACTGCTGTAAAATGGGTTAATGAAATTCTGCCGGAAGATAAACCTCGCCATCTCTTAGGAATCGGGGAGCCCCGAGATATTTTCTTGGGAGTGGAAGAAGGCTGTGATACATTTGACTGTGTCGCTGCTACTCGAATCGCCCGTAATGCCACTGTTTATACACCGACTGGTGTTATTAACTTGATGAATAGTAGTTTTAAAACAGACTATTCAAAAATAGATAACGCCTGCGGATGCTATACATGCACAAATTTTACACGTGCCTACTTAGCGCATCTCTTCCGTGCTAAAGAAATGCTCGCTGGAACACTGGCTTCCATTCACAATTTATATTTTATTCATAAACTCGTGGCTGACATGCGCCAGGCAATTTTAGAAGATCGGTTTTTAGATTTTAAAAACACATTTTGCAAAACATATTACGGAGAGTAGAATAGGTGTATGTATAACGAACCAAAAATTGGAGGATTTTATTACCACTACAAGCATGACCCGCAAGGTTCGGTAGATAACTATGCTTATAAAATTATCAATATTGGACACCACACAGAAGTTGAAGGACTGAGGGAATCAGCAATGGTGATCTATGCGCCCCTCTATGCTGCTGCTGGAGTGTATAAAGAAGGCAAGCATTTTGATGTCAGACCTCTTCATATGTTTTTGGAAGAGGTTACAAAAGATGGAAAGACATTTCCTCGGTTTAGAGAAATCACTGATCCTGAACTCATTGAGAAGTTGAAAGAGAAAAAAGAGGAACTTTACGGGTAACATTTAATACATAAAAAGGAGCCAGCACAAGAGGCTCTTTTTTGTAAAAAATAGATTTTTATTGTATAGTGTTGATGAAAATATTTGAAAACCGGCATGAGCCACAAAACTAAAAATTATGACAAAAAAGACTTTTGAAGAAAAACGATGTAATGAATTAGGTCTTTGGTACTCCAAGTATCAAGAATTTATGACAGAACACCATCCCGATATCGATAAAAATGTTGAACTCAGGAAAAAATATCAGACTGACGAAGAGTGGGCAAATCACAAAGTTGGACTATTCGACACTCATATGTTTAAAGAAATTGTTGATAAAGCGGCCGCAGAAAATTCGACCGATATTCTACCTCAAATCTAAACCTCATCTTAAACCGACGCAAGTCATAAAACAAAAAATAATGGAAGAAACAATCACCCTTCTAGAACTCGAAAAAAGGATTTGTAAAGAAAAGAATCTCTCTTACGAAGAGTATCAAATTTTTTTAAAGGAAAAATTTCCTGATATTGATGCTCATACAGAAATGAGAAAAGAATACCCCACTGATGAAAAATGGGCAAGATATAAAGTAAGTTTATTTAGCTATTATCTTGGTGTGACTCACCTAGCAAAAAATAAACTGAACCTTGAATTCAATAATCCTGATATAGGCCATATGAAAATATGCATTGATGTGATCTGTAAAACCGCGAAAAAATTTGTCTTCATCATTCCCTCGAAAGATGTGCCGATTATCGGTAATGATATCGGACTCGTTCGTGTTTCGACAGGCGGTTATACCGGTAAAGTATTTAAGATTTAATAATACACAAGTTGCTTTTAAGCAGTCCGAACGGACTGCTTTTTTTATTTCCCATTTTCACGTACACTATATATGTGAAAAAGACTACTCCATTCAATATGAAAAGCGACTGGGCTCCCTCTGGTGACCAACCTGAGGCTATTGTTGGGCTTTTAAAGGGCTTAGATAAAGGTTTGGTCAAACAGACTCTTTTGGGTGCGACCGGTACAGGAAAGACCTTTACGATGGCAAACGTCATTCAAGAGTGGGGGAAGGCGACACTCATCATCGCTCATAATAAAACCCTCGCTGCTCAGCTCGCTCAGGAATTCCGAGAGTTTTTCCCTGATGCAGCAGTCCACTATTTTGTCTCATACTATGACTACTACCAGCCTGAAGCGTACATGCCGGTAACTGATACCTTTATCGAAAAAGACGCCACTATTAATGAAGAGATAGACCGGCTTCGCCATGCAACAACCCAAGCACTCTTGACCCGGCCTGATGTGATCATTGTCGCGTCTGTCTCATGTATTTATGGTTTGGGATCTCCTGTAGAATATGAAAATAAAAATTTTAGGATTAGTATCGGGCAGAAAGTTCTCAAGACTGACCTCATGAAGCAATTGATTGAGATGCAGTATGAACGGACTAATGCAGACCTCACTCCTGCGACATTCCGCTCCCTCGGTACCAGGCTTGATATTATGCCAGTCTCTGAAACAGATGGCTATCAGATTGAATTTTCAGGAAGCACGGTGAGTAAAATTATTAAATACAATACCGTCACATCTCAAATCATTTCTGAACTGAAAGATTTTTTCGTGTTTCCAGCTAAGCACTTCATGACAGCTAAAAGTGACCGAGACCGCGCCGTTAAATCCATCCGTGCTGAGCTTGCCACTCAACTCAAAAAATTTGAGAAAGAAGGTAAGCTCTTAGAAGCTGACCGCATCAAACGCCGGACGACATACGATACGGCAATGATTAAAGAAGTCGGCTACTGTTCCGGTATCGAAAACTATTCCCGGCACCTCTCTGGTAAAAAAGAAGGCGAACCGCCTGATACACTTATTTCGTATTTTCCTCACAACAAAGACGGCAGTCCGGATTTTTTGACGATCATCGATGAATCTCACGTGACGTTGCCTCAACTCCACGGCATGCATGCTGGTGATGCTTCCAGAAAAAATACCTTAGTTGAATTCGGATTCAGATTGCCGAGTGCTAAAGATAACCGACCACTTAAATATAATGAATTTGAAGAGCGGATAGGACAAGTCGTCTATGTTTCAGCGACTCCAGGTGAGTTTGAGCGAACACAATCCGATAAGATTGTTGAACAAATCATTCGTCCGACTGGATTGATTGATCCGCAAATAGACATCAAGCCGGTCATGGAGCAAGGGAAGTACCCAGGACAGATCCAGGATTTTATTGCTGAGGCGATTAAGACGATTTCTGGGGGAGGACGAGTCCTTGCGACAACGTTGACTAAAAAAATGGCTGAAGATCTTTCTTCATATCTTAAAGAGCAAAAAGAAGAGAGTGGTAAGAAAATCAAAGCCGAGTATCTCCATAGTGATATCAAAACAATTGATCGAATAAAAATTTTGACAAATTTTCGTAAAGGGGAATTTGACTGCTTGGTCGGAGTGAATCTCCTTCGTGAAGGACTCGACCTGCCTGAAGTTGAGCTCATTGGAATTCTCGATGCTGACAAGGAAGGATTTTTGAGATCAGAAACATCGCTCATTCAAACAATCGGTCGGGCTGCTCGAAATGTGAAAGGGCGCGTTATTTTATATGCTGACCGCGAAACGGGTTCAATGGAACGAGCTATCGGCGAGACCAACCGACGTCGAGAAAAACAGCTCGCATATAACAAAGCGCACGGTATTACTCCCCAGACGATTATAAAAAAAATTAAAGATATTACTGAAGAACTTGAGAGCGATCACCAAAAAGCAGTCTACATGAACATTGCGATTGATAGTGCTGTGTTTAAGAAAGACCCCAAAAAGCTCATTAAATTAAAGGAAAAAGAAATGAATGATGCAGTCAAAGAACTCGACTTTGAAACCGCAGCGATTTTACGAGATGAGATTATTATTTTGAAAGGGAAACTTGGTGCACATGTAAAGAAAGGTGAATAGCTTTGTATATTTATTTTGCCTGCATGATATAATTTAAGGTATATATGAAAGCAAAGAATATCTACGCTATTTTTCTTGTTATCGTTGTTTGTGCGGCCTTGGCTTATTATTTTTTTAAGATTTACAAACCAATAAAAAGAGAAGAAAAAGCTCAAGAACATATTCAAGTAGAAGTCCCGCAATCTGAAGGTGGTCTTGTTGATGAGAGTCTTATCGAGACTAAACATATACAAAAAGAAGATACATATACCACTCTTAATGTAAAGTACCCACAATTCAGAAATATTCCAACTTTAGAAAATGATCGCATTCGAAACACGTATGAGCGGATTATAAAAGATCATACTGCTCTATCAGAAGAAAATTTCAAAGCTCGTATTGAGACGGGAGGTCCAAGTACTCCAATTACCACGGAAGACAAGTATCCACTGTTCGCTGACTATACCGTTATTCAAGCGAATGAAGATTTTGTAAGTGTTTTATTTACATACAGTGGGTATCAAGGTGGAGCGCATGGTTATGAAAATGTCTTTTCACTCAATTATGATGTCAAAAATAAGAAGATGGTGTATTTGCGAGATATATTCAAAGGACAAGTAGATCAGATTGGATTCATTTCTGCTGAAAGTCGAAAAAAACTTCTTGAAAAACTCCTGCCTAAAGTTACATACAAGGAATCTTTCGACAAGCTTGTATTTAAAAATGATGAAGACGCAAACCTCGCTCAAATGATTTACGATGGAACAGAGCCGGAGACTGATAATTTTAAAGTGTATACTTTTACACCGACTGAAGTAATATTCTATTTCGGCGAATACCAAGTTGTTCCATATGCCTACGGAAGACAACAGGTTACGATTAGTCATCGTCCAGCTTTTTATGGCCCAGTGGAAGAACCCGTAGAAGAAAAAGTACAGTAGTATTTTATCGCTCTACTCTCACAAAAAAAATCACAATTTCCTCAGGGAAATTGTGATTTTTTTTGTGCTATAATGCACCCATATATGGCAGATCACAAGAAACCAGTAAGGCCCATTGATGCAATTGTTGTCAAAGGAGCACGTACACACAATCTAAAAAATATCAGTGTTGAAATACCGCGTAATACTATGACGGTTATTACTGGTATGTCAGGCTCAGGGAAGTCGTCGCTTGCTTTTGATACTATTTTTGCTGAAGGACAACGCCGCTATGTGGAGTCTCTTTCAGCCTATGCTCGCCAATTCCTCAATCAGATGCCGAAGCCTGATGTCGATGAGATTACCGGTCTTTCACCTGCTATCTCAATCGATCAAAAGTCCCGTTCTAACAACCCTCGTTCGACCGTTGCGACGATTACTGAGATTTATGACTACCTGCGTGTGCTCTATGCTCGTGTTGGACATCCACACTGCCCAGAATGTGGTGAAGAAATTAAAAAACTTTCTAACGAAGAGATTATTTCATTCGTCTTGGAAAAAGTTCAAGCGTATCTCAAAAAAAATAGCGGAACCAAAAAAGAACTTATGGGGGTTAAATGGAATGAGACAAAAGTGTCTGTGCTTTCGCCGATTCTTCGTGGACGAAAAGGGGAACACTATCAGATGCTCTATGACCTATTGAATAAAGGATTCACTGAGGTGCGCATCGATGGTGCTGTCAAAAGCCTTCGTGACCGAATCGACCTGTCAAAAAATAAAAAACATGAAATCGATGTCGTTGTTGATACACTGGCACTTCATGAATTTAAAGATGACAAAGACGCGAGTCGGATGCGGCTCGCCGAAGCTGTTGAACGAGCGCTTGTTGAGTCTGACGGACTTGTTACAATCCATTTTGAAACAGGGGAAGAATTCGTTCTCTCAGCTAAATTTGCCTGTAAAAATGATGGATTTTCTTTCCCTGAAGTTGAACCCAGACTCTTCTCATTTAATTCGCCCTACGGAGCGTGTCCAGAATGTAACGGTCTCGGAACGAAATACTTTGCTGCCCTCGACGAATGCGAGGCGTGTGGAGGTAAACGACTCAGGAGAGAAGCGCTCCATGTGATGCTCGGAGGTGATCTCAAGACCGGAAAAAATATTGTGGACTTTACGAGTATGACGATTAAAGAATCTAAAGACTTTATTACCAGTTTGAAAATGGGTCCGAAAGAAAAAGAGATTTCTCTTCCGGTCCTTCGAGAAATCACTGACCGAATACAATTCATGCTAAACGTGGGACTAGAATACCTCTCACTCGATAGACGAGCTAATACGCTCTCAGGCGGAGAAGCTCAGCGTATCAGACTTGCCTCACAACTCGGCTCACGACTTGTTGGCGCACTCTATGTCTTAGACGAACCAACAATTGGACTCCATCAGAGGGATAACGAACGGCTTATCAATACACTGACTGACTTACGTGACCTCGGCAACACTATCTTGGTTGTTGAGCACGATGAAGATACGATCTACTCATCAGACTATATTGTTGATATCGGACCTAAAGCTGGTATCCATGGTGGGAATGTTGTAGCAGAAGGCTGGCTTTCTGAACTCCTCTCAGCTAAGAAAAATACGAGTGGTTCTCGAACGCTCGGCTATTTGCGAAATGAAATTTCTATTCCAGTTCCTGAAAAGAGACGAACTAACGATAAAGGATCTCTTAAGATCGTTAATGGAAATGTGTTTAATATAAAAAATATGCAGGCTGAAATTCCTCTTGGAAAATTGGTATGTATCACAGGCGTGTCAGGGTCAGGGAAGTCATCATTTATGTATGAGATCGTCCATAAGAACCTTCAAGCACGACTTGAAAGAAAGTACCGAACAGCAAAAGTATTTAACTGTGCCTCATTTACTGGAACTGAATACCTGACACGAGCGATCTTGATTGATCAGTCTCCGATCGGACGTACTCCTCGATCAAACGTCGCGACATATACGGGCTCATTTACTCATATACGCGATATGTTTGCCTCGACTGAAGAAGCACGTCTCCGTGGTTGGAAATCAAATAGATTCTCATTCAACGTCAAAGGTGGACGATGTGAAGCTTGTGAAGGAAATGGTGAGATTGCCGTTGAGATGCACTTTTTACCGACTGTTTATGTGACGTGCGATGTGTGTGGTGGAAAGCGTTTTGATAAAGAAACACTTACCGTCAAATACAAAAAGAAGAATATCTACGATGTGCTCCAGATGACCGTCGAAGAAGCACTGACATTTTTTGAAGATATTCCAGCAATCCATGACCGTATCAAGACCCTAAGCGATGTAGGTCTCGGCTACCTCAAGCTTGGTCAATCTGCTACGACGCTCTCCGGTGGAGAAGCGCAGCGCGTAAAAATATCTTCAGAGCTGTACCGGCCTCATGTAGAAAAAACTATTTACTTACTCGATGAGCCAACTGTCGGACTGCACTATGACGACGTTGCAAAGCTCTTAGATGTCCTCAACATGCTCGTTAATAAGGGTAATTCAGTCGTGCTGATCGAACACAGCATGGATATCATCAAATGTGCCGATTATCTCTTGGATATTGGTCCAGAAGGTGGAGTCGGTGGCGGACAACTGGTTGCTAAAGGAACACCTGAAGAAGTAGCGAATAATAAAAATTCCTATACAGGACAGTATCTCAAAAAAGTTCTGCGGAAAAAATAAAAACCTTACAGAATAATCTATAAGGCTTTTGTGGTAATTATGTTTTTATATAATTACGATTTATTTGCTACTACTGGTTGCAGGGACTCTGCGTCATGAATATTTTTGATAACACTTTTCAGCAGTGGGGCTAATGATAAAATTACGAATTTTTCATTATTTTCTACTTGAGGGTTAGGTATCGAATCTGTAATGACAATTTTTTTAAAATCAGAATTTGATAACCTTTCGATAGCGTTTTTAGAAAATATTCCATGGGGTGCCATGAGGTAAACATCAGTTGCTCCTGCCTCTTTTAATTCTTGTAGCTTTTTTTGGCTGTTCACGACTGTTCCACCGGTATCAATCATATCGTCATAAATAATACAAATTCTACCGCTATAATCGCCAATAACATGAAGAACCTCAGATTCATTACTTTTAGTTCTTCTTTTGTTCACAATGACGTAATCATTAAGACCAAGTGCTTCTGAGAAACTATCCGCTGTCTTTGCTGAACCAATATCTGGAGCAACTACAGTTGGAGGTTTCGAATCACCGTATTCACTTCGAATAATATTCTCTGATTTTAGATATTCTATAAACAGACTTGTCGGGTCAATGTTCTCAATAAGAGTTCGGTTATCAAAGAACCCCTCGATTTGATCACTGTGGAGTTTAATACTGATTATTCCATCCACGAAGACGGCTCTAGCGAAACAATCAGCCATAACTCTACCAGAAATAGCTTTACGTTTAGGTCTATTTCTACGGTTTGTCTCTCTGCGGTCCTGTCTTTGGTAAGGAAATATGGTCTGTACTAAATAAACCTTAGACGCACCAGCTCGTTTAGCGGCATCTATTATAAGCATTGCTTCTACAAAATTATCATTACCATGTCCTGTGAGGGAGCTTTGAATAATAAAAACTTCGGCACCGCGTACAGTTTCTTTGATTTCAACGTTTATTTCATCACAGGAGAATTTTTCAATTGAAACTTCTGTAAGTCTTACATTTAGGTCAAAGCTAATTTTTTGAGCGAGCGCAAGGTGTGTGCTACCTGAAATAAGGGCAATTTTCTTCATTGTTTTTAAGTTTTGTTTGGCCTTATTATACATTATTTTTAAAATAAATAAAGCTGTCGCTTTTAGTGCCTCTGTAATAGATAAATAAAAAATCCCAGGGGTTAACTGGGATTTTTTGATATATGATTTTCCCTTAGTGTGAAAAAGGGAGATTGTGATAGTTTCCACCTAAAAGGCGGTAGAGAAAGCGGAGGAAAATACTGTTACGTATTTTTTTTGGTGAATAATCATTTTTCTTGAAGATACGATAAAGCATGACATCGCTTTGTGTGTGGGCACCTTTTTTGATTTCTTTGATAATTTTATTAAGATTATCAATTTTAATACAGATACAAGCTATAGTAGCAAGTATTGCAAAAAAAGGGGTGTAGAGCCAGAATGCTCTTTCGAACTTATCCTGACTGTAGAAGCTAACTTCTTTTTTTAAATAAATATTATTCACCGCAAGGGGAATAATGGCCAAAAATAAAACTAAGATAGTACTCATGATGTAATTTTTTTGATTTAACTACACAGTATAATAAATAAGAAAATAAGTCAATAAAAAATGTCCTAGCTCTGATAAGTCAGTTCTAGGACATAAAAAGGTTTTAAAGAAAAAGAAGACGAAATCGCGCTGCGAATCCATACTTGAGGATAAATTGTAAAATCACACTGTGATACAACTTCGACTGTACCTCAGGGTTTTTTTTGAGATAATATTGAGCACTACGCATTGTTAAATGCGGATTCCTGCGTATGTTTTTGAGGATTTCAAAAAAAGGCAGAACCGAGTGAATCAGCATAAACGTATTCACAATTGGAAACAGTTGTAAAATAAATGTCCCAGCATAAAATATGGCTGGTATCTGTTTCAGGGAAAGTACTGGTGTCATTTCTCCGCGGAAAGGGTCGTATACTATATTTGGTTCAGGTGGTATCTCCACATCCTTGTTCTTGTTTTGGTCTCGTTTTAGATATCTCCAACAATTAGCAAGTGAGTCTATGTAGATGACCGTTATAGCTGATGCTATAAAAAGCGGGATACAAATCAATACGGCAATGAGCGCTTGTACGGTGATTTCTTGAATAATAGAAATTATATTCATAATTGTTAAGTTTTGTTTGAACTCATGATATAATGCATCCAATGAATAGTCAACACCTGAAAGAAAGAGCACTTCCTGATAAGCCAGGGGTGTATCTGTTTAAGAAAGGAGGGGATATTTTGTATATTGGGAAAGCGACATCGCTCCGTGATCGTACCCGGAGCTACTTTGTCAAAGATCTGATTGAAACTCGGAGTGTCTCTGTGGCTGATATGGTTGCGCTTGCAACGAGTATTGATTTTGAAGTGACTGACACTGCACTTGAGGCCCTTCTTTTAGAAGCTGAGCTTATCAAGCGGTATAAGCCGAAGTACAACACAAAAGAAAAAGACGATAAGAGTTTTAATTACGTCATTATCACAAATGACCCCATCCCACGCATTGAGCTCATTCGTGGACGGAATCTGAAAATTGAAAAAGAACTTTCGACACTCAAACCAAAGTATGCCTTCGGTCCATTTACGAGTGGGAGTGCTATCTTAGAAGGACTCCGGATCATCAGGCGTATTTTTCCGTATATCGATCGAAAAGCTATTCAGAAAGACACATACGAATTTTATAAACAACTTGGACTGACACCCGATACGACCAACACTGAAGCGCTCAACAAGTACAAAGAAAACATCAAGCATATCGTGCTCTTTTTCCAAGGTAAGAAAAAGAAAATCATCAGTGATTTAAAGAAAGACATGCAAGCTAAAGCCAAGGCATTGAAGTTTGAAGAAGCCAATCTTATTAAAAAACAGATTTTCGCACTTGAACATATCAATGATATTGCTGTGATTAAATCTGACTTTTTTGGATCAAGAATTGACGATAAGAGTTTTCGGATAGAATCCTATGATATTGCTCATTTGGGCGGAAAAGAGATGGTTGGGGTTATGACCGTCATTCAAAACAGGGAAGTTGATAAGACCGAATATAAGAAATTCATCATCAGGTCTCAGACTGGTGCAAATGACACTGGAGCCCTTCATGAGGTCCTCATGCGGCGTTTTAGGCACATAGAATGGGGTTTACCAGAGTTAGTTGTTGTCGATGGAGGTATCGCTCAAATTAACGTTACTGAACAGGTTCTCAAGTTCTACCAGCTGAAGATTCCTGTCGTTTCAGTTTTGAAAGATGAACAACACAAGCCAAAAGATATTTTAGGAGACAAGATACTTACTAAAGAGTATAAGAAAGAAATTTTACTCGCCAATAGTGAGTCGCACCGTTTTGCAATAACCTTTCACAAGCTCAAGCGAGATAAGAATTTTATCAAAAAATAATACGGAGTGTGTTATTTTCCAAATTCTTTAAATTCAAGTGCGAGAGCGATTGGAAACGATCCCAAAAGAAGCACTGAATAAATTCCAAAAAGTTGCCAATAAGAAAGTGTTACACTGTCGAGCACCCCTAGGGTACAAATAAAGAGCCAAGTAATAATTGAGGTTGATCCACATATAAACGAGAGCATCCTAAACTTTTTTTCGTTTGGAGATGTAAAAAATTTTTTATTGAGTAAATGGGACCAAATGTACTTATCTAAGATAAATCCATTTATAAGGAGGATAGCCATAAGTGTCATTTTAACTAGAAACTTAGCTGAGTGTAGGTATTTATCTGTATTACTTAAAAAAATTCCAGCTCCAGTAAGCATAATTAAAGGAAGAGTAATGAGTACTACTTTTGATAAAGTTGATAATGTGGAGATTTCAGTTTTTGAAAGTTCTTTATCTTTAGTATAGAAATTAAATAAAAAATCTGATACGAGTGCTGCACCCATGCCACATACTACTGAAAGAACATGAAGCACTGTAAGGGGTATTTTATAATTTCCAAAAAATATTTCGATTGATTCCATGTATTTACTATAGCAGTCCTTTCCTTAAAAACAAAAATATCTAACGATACCTTAAGGAGTGTAGGATCTCTCTTTGCGCGTGAAGAGTACCGAAATTTTTAGTGTGAATTTATGAAAAGTAAATTGATATTTGATGATATACTACAGCGTATGAACATATATGAAGTTTTACGTATTTCACGTCCTCGATTTTGGTTGTATGAAGCCGCAACATTTGGTCTCGTTGGAGCAGTTGGTGCAATGCAAGGGTTATCATTTTTTACACAATGGCACTATTGGATATTTGCATTTTATTTCCTCATTCCCGCAAATATTTTGATTTATGGTGTTAACGATATGTTTGATTACGAAACAGATAAACTGAATCCAAAAAAGGGAACGTACGAAGAATTAGTAACCCCGGAGAAAAACCGGATGCTCTGGGTGTGGATTGGGCTAACTAATATACCATTTTTGTTTTTTGTTCCCTCAGCCCGAGAAACAATGCTTTCGTTTATAATTTTCCTTTTTTTTGCATTCTTTTACTCGGCACCACCAATACGTGCGAAAGCTCGTCCGGTTATCGACTCACTTTTTTCTGCGGGGCACTATGTTGCAACAGGTGTGTTTGGGTACTATCTTGCTGGTGGAATTGGCTTCCCTGTGATTGGAGTGATCGCGGGTGTTTCTTGGGCAGTCGCGATGCACGCATACAGCGCTGTTCCTGATATTCAAGCAGATATTGCGGCAAAACTTAAAACAATCGCCATTATTATTGGCGCAAAGCGAACTATTTATTTTTGTTGGTTTTTGTATGTTTTAGCTGCGTACTTAGTGTTTGAGAGTATTCCATTCGCGAGTATTGCAGGTCTGATCACATTTTCTTATTTTATGTGGCGTTCAAGTCAAGCACGTTCAGATGCAGCGCTCTTTAAGATATACACATATTTCCCACTTATTAATACAAGCGTCGGAGCACTTGTGTCGATTGAACTTTTTATAAAAAATGTAATTTAGATTTTTTTGAGAGGGAAGGGGTGTTTAATTTTTTCGATACGTTTATATGCGAGTTCAGCAGAAATAAGACATATCGGCATACCTATACCAGGATTCGTTCCCGCTCCGACATAAAAAAGATTATCTATTTTCTTGTGAATATTGTTTGGTCGAAAAATTGCTGTCTGTCCAAGTGTGTGTGCTAGTCCAAGTGCAGTTCCTTTAAAAGCGTTGTAGTCATTAATAAAGTTTTTCACACTGTAGCTGTGTCGAACAACAACTCGTTCCAGAAGGTCTGGAATGTTGTAGTACTGTGCAATTTCTTTGAGTACTTTATCACCATACGTTTCTACAAATGCATCGTCGTACGTCAGTCCTGATGCAATAGGTACAAGAACAAAAAGATTTTCATGGTCACTTGGAGCAATACTCTCGTCAGTTTTTGAGGGCATACAAATGTACATAGATGGATCGTCCGGCCATTCAGGTGATTTAAAAATTTGAGAAAATCCATGTTCCCAGTTTTTTGTAAAAAGAAGGTTGTGGTGTTGCATTTGTGGAATTTTACCTTGTATTCCGAGGTATAAAATGAAGGCACTTGGAGCTAGTACTCGTGATTCCCAATATGCATTAGATTTTGTTTGGTACTCTTTTGGGAGTAATGTTCTGTCTGTATGTTCAACATCTGCATTTGAAACAACAAGGTCAGAGAGAAGAGTCGTGTTGTTTTGCAGAAGAACTCCTGTCGCGTGATTTTCTGTAATAAGGATTTTTTTGACCGGTGAGTTCAAGAGTATCTGCACACCGTATTTTTTTGCAATAGTTTCTAGCGCTTCTGGAATAGACCTAATACCTCCGCTAGGGTACCATTCACCAAGCACTAAATCTACATAATTCATAAGAGTATAAATACCTGGGGTATCTCCAGGAGCAGTTCCTAAAAGTACAGTCTGATATTGGAGTGCTTTACGAAGGATTTCACTCTTAAATTTTTTCTCAATTATCTGTTTTTGTTTTTTGAACAGTGGAAGCTTTGCCCCTTGGCGCATGACACGAAGTGTCATGAAGTCTCGAATAGAATTATAGTTTTTGTACATGAATTCTGCTTTTGAGAGTTCATATTGTTCTTTCCCTTGCATAAGGAATTCCTCAAGTACTGCACCAGCACCGGGCTCGATAGATTCGAATAATTCTTTATTTTTTTGCATGTCAGAATAAAAGGTATAGTTTTTACCGTCGCTTTTGAGTGTGATTTGGTATGAAGGTGAAAGTCTTTCAAGTGTGTAGTAGTGCGTGATATCTTCACCCAAGATTTCAAAAAAATGTTCAAATACATCAGGCATCATGTACCAGCTCGGTCCCATATCGAAGGTGAATCCCGTGTCTGAAAATATGCGCGCACGACCACCAGTCATTTCGTTTTTTTCAACAACAGTTACTTTGTATCCAGCTATCCCAACCATGCACGCAAGAGCCATGCCACCAATCCCAGCACCAATAATAGTTACAGTTTTATTCTCCATAGTACTTTCAATAGTATCATCGTTTTGCGGATTGGACTAACTGTAATGCGTTTAGAAAAAATATCGTAATCACGCAGTTCGATTGTATTGAGTATCTCTTTATAGATGAGCATTGCAGCATACACTGCTCGTCTACCGTGTTTATCCAGCATGGGTATTCCAGCTAGTCCGATCTCATAAAGTTTTCTTGTTCTGGTTATCTCAAACTTCATCAAGGCACGCCATGCGTCATCTTGGATGTGGTTTGCAATATGATCAGGAGTCACACCAAAACGCACCATATCTTCTTTTGGAATATATATCCGGCCTCGGTCTTCATAATCCTCTCGTATGTCACGAAGAAAATTTGTCATTTGGAATGCTTCTCCGAGTGCTTTTGCGTGAACGAGAGCCCCCTCTTTGAAACCAATAAGATGACTCATCGTATATCCAACAACAACAGCAGATCCATGCATATAGTTCTCTAAATCAGCGTATGTTTCGTATGTGCTGACATATAAATCTTGTTCCATTGAATTAAAAAAAACCTCGGTGTAACTTGTGGGGATGTTGTACTTGTCTACAACAGCTTTGTATTGATTAAGAAAATTAAAAGTACTTGCAGAAGATTGGGTTTTTTTCCATTCGTTTCTTAGTTTGTCGAGCTCATTTTTTTTATCATAAACTTGGTCTGCATCAACAAGTTCATCCGCAATTCGAACAAACTGATAGTATTTCCATGTGGCTTCTCTTATTTCTTTTGGAAAGAGAAATGACGCCCGGTAGTACCCAGTTCCGTATTTTTTAATGATTATTCGCGGGTCTATTTCAGCTAATGTGAGCATATTATTTTTTTCGGTTTTCAATAAGTTCGATGATAGATTTCCATCGAGGTTGATCAGAGTCATCTCTCTCAGTAACTGTGGTTTGAGCTTTGTTAAAATACTCTGTAGTGAGTTTTTTAATGTAGTCTATTGCCCCGCTGTTTACAAGTATGTGAGTAAGTGATTGTCTGTCGTTTTCATCAACTAATGTTTTTCCCCAAAAAAGCATGAGTTTATTACTATATTCTGGTTTTGATTGAAATAGGTAGTGAGACAGAAGAGTTTGGTTTTTGTTTTGGATGTCAGAAAATTGAGACTTTCCTGTTTTTTCAGTAGGTAAGGTGTCAAGAAGATCATCTTGAAGTTGAAATCCAATTCCAAGAGCTAGGCCGAATTTTTCCGCAAACTCGTGGTCTGTGGTTTGATCACCAGAAAGAACAAAGCCCAACAGAAGAGGTCGGACAAAAGAATATCGGGCAGTTTTAAGAATCATTTTTTCAAGAATAGCTTTTTCTTCAAGTGGTTTTTGTGAAGGTGATAATACGTCGAGTATTTGACCATAAGTAACTTCACTCACGAGTTGAGTAAATTCTTGAGTAATACGATGATGAGTATTAGGGAATAATGAAGTGTATTCAAAAAGGCATTCGTATGCCCATGCGAATACTAGATCGCCCAAAAGGATTCCAATTGATTGACTGGTTGTTTTTCCGTACTTAGCAGTAAATTTTTTATGTGCACAAATAACCCCGTGCCTCATATCTGCTTCATCCATAATGTCATCGTGAATAAGAGCAAAAATATGAAGGAGCTCAACACTGGCAAATAAGAGAAAATGGTCGTTAGCGTTTTTCTTGTTGAGATTACTCGCACTATAAACTAAAAAAGGACGAAATCGTTTTCCATTTTTGGCAATGGAGGTTATATAGGAAACAATAGGTGTAATATCTGAATTTTTACCGTGGGCTATAAAATCTCTAATTTTTTTTTCCAATAAAAACGAAAACTGTTCGTCAAACCATGTGCGAAATTCTCCAAAATTCATTAGCCCAGTATAACATCAAGGTTATAGTTTTGTATATTCCATCATAGTGTGTATTTTAAAAACACATGAAATGCATGTTTTTTCACTAACGATGGTGTAGAATAGAGGTATGTCTACATATAACTGGTACTCATCTCTTATTAAACCATCATGGGCTCCACCTTCATGGTTGTTCGGGCCAGTATGGACCGTACTCTACGTACTCATTGCTATCTCTTTTGGCGCAGTATTTTACAAAGCATTTACAGGAAAAATTTCTTGGATGGTCGCTTTGCCATTTGCGCTCAATCTTTTCTTTAACTTCATATTTACTCCCATACAGTTCGGACTCAAAAA
>CAZEPT010000001.1:31143-32438 GCA_964514225.1 uncultured Candidatus Saccharibacteria bacterium | reverse complement strand
AATCATCGATGTTCCGATAGAAAACGCTTGGTTTGGAGCAACGTCGATGAAATCAACCTTATCTTTATCAATCAATCCTGGTTCAGTATAAATACGCGCTTCAACTTTGTCTACTGTGATGTTCCCTTTTTCATCATACGGAACAAGCGCATGCGCGATAGCGTAGTTTTCTTCTTCAAGCGCGTTGAGATAGACAATCTCGCTTGTGATTTTTCCTTTGACTACTTTTGCATAGGGAGTTTCGATAATACCGAATTCATTTACTTTCGCATATGAAGACATGTGAAGGATAAGACCAATGTTCGGACCTTCAGGAGTGTGGATAGGACATACACGTCCATAGTGAGATGTGTGTACGTCACGAACTTCAAGACCTGCACGCTCACGAGTGAGACCACCGGGACCGAGTGCTGAGAGTGTTCGGAGATTTTCAATTTCAGCCAAGATGTTTTCTTGGTTCATGAATTGAGAGAGCTGATTGGTTGTGAAAAATTCCTTCACGCGAGCTTGGAGTGGGCGTTGGTTGATGACGTTGATCGGCATAGTCGTCATCGTATCCATGGTCGACATACGGTCTTGGATGTTTCTTTTGATTTGAGTCATACCCACGCGCATTTTTTGTTGCATGAGTTCACCAACGAAGCGGACACGTCGTTGTCCTAAGTGGTCGATATCGTCAGCTTTGAGATTTGGTTTTGTGTTTAAGTCATAGATATGAGTAATGACTGTAACCAAGTCTTCAACAGAGAGAGTGCGCTTTTCAAGCTCTTTCTTATCAAGAGATTTTTCAAAACGCTTGTTGAAACGGAATCGTCCAACAGGAGAAAGGTCGTACCGCTCACCGCCTAAGATAGCAGTGATGAAGTCTCGTGCATTATCAGCAGTTGCAAGGTCTCCGTCACGGAGCCGTTTGTAGATTTCGATGTAGCTTTCTTTAGCATCTTTGGCAGTATCTTTTTCGATCGCCATTTGCATGAGTGGAAGATATTCGCTTCCAGTAAATGCTTTTTCAATAGCTTCGTTCGTTGCAAGACCCATAGCTCGAAGAAGCGAAATGATTGAGAATTTTCGCTTCTTGTCGATACGGACATAGACGATGTTGTCTACATCTGTTTCAAGTTCGATCCAGACACCTCGTGCCGGGATGATTTTTGCACCAAAGTACTTCTTTCCTTTGACTTCTTCTTCAGTAAAGAAGATTCCGAACGAACGCGCCAGCTGAGGCACGATAACACGTTCAACACCGTTGATGATGAATGTTCCGTGCGCAGTCATGAGTGGAAGGTCGCTCAAGA
>CAZEPT010000001.1:29546-31133 GCA_964514225.1 uncultured Candidatus Saccharibacteria bacterium | reverse complement strand
GTCTCACCGATTACTTTGTTGACGAGCTTAACGCGCGCTTTGAGCTGAGCATCATAGGTCAGCTTGTTTGCTTTCGCATAGTGCTCATCAAACTTCGGTTCACCGAGTGTGAACGACGTAAAAGAAAGCTCGAACTTTTTTGCCGAATAATCATTGATCGGAGAAAACTCCTTAAAGACCTCTTTGAGCCCTTCGCGCACCAACCAGTCAAAAGACTCGAGTTGGTTTTCCAAAAGATTTGGAAGCGGGGCAAGAGGTTTTTTGTATTTCGAAAAATACTTTTTTGGTCTCGTAACTTGCATACCTTATATATTCTCTCTTATCTATAGATACATCTTTGCGTAAACGACAAAAAGCCAAAACAACATGGTTTGGGCTGGAAAAGGATTTTTAATTGAATTCCTTTATTATGTGTAGCAAAGAGTGTATATATGGGTCTTATAAAACCAAAGCAGCTACAATAACTCAATCAAAGCTCTAGTGGGGTAAGTGTATATTATTTTGAGCCCGCCGTCAATACTCTTTTTGAATAAGCAGGTTAGGTGCATATTTTGATTTGTTTCTGTATTTTATACGTATTTCCATGAGCCAGTAATCCCATATACGAACTAACTGTTTCCGGTTTTGGATATCCTTTCATGTTACGCACTACTCTTCGCTTTGTCGTATTTCTTAATTGGAGGTGATACGGAAAATGGATCCAGCCCAAAAAGTCCACTCCGGAGGCAAACGTCGTTATCGAGACCTTATTCGGATGCAATGTAAGTTTTAATCTTTCTTCTAAAAAGTCTTCAATCGAAGCAAGCATGTTTTCCAGATACGTCTTATCTTCTGAAAAAATGACAAAATCATCCGCATAACGAATATAGTATTTCACTCTCAGTTCCTGTTTTATGTACATATCAAACTCATGCATATAGATATTTACTAAAAGCTGTGACGTCAGATTACCCAAAGGAAGTCCGACGCCAGGCTCTGTTACATAAAAACTGGAAATCACTTGTTTGAGTAACCAGCACATGTCTGGATCTTCGATATGGCGCTCTAGAATCGTACGAAGTACTTCATGGTCAATGCTCGCAAAAAACTTTTTAATATCACACTTGAGAATAAAACATGTACGTGTATTGTTTTTTGACACTTTTCGTGCAAAATATTGGAACCGGTCAAGCGCGCGATGCGTCCCTTTATTTACTCGGCACGAATACGAGTCGTAGATAAATCGATTGTCAAAATACCAATACAATGCTCGATAGATAAGATGATGCACGAGCCTGTCATGGACTGTTGCTTTATGTATATTGCGCGGTTTTGGATCAGAGATATTGAACGCTGTATACTCTTTGTGTATGTATGTTTTTGTTTCGAGAAGCCTCTGTAATTCAGTAAGATGTTCAGCTAATTGGGATTCAAAAACCATAACATCTTTTTTATGCTTTTTCCCGGGCAAAAAATGCTCCCATGTACTCAGTAAATTTTCTATGGATATGATACTATCGTATGTATGAGTGAGCATACACCCACTATAAATACTGCGCCCCGCCCCGGGGCGCGGGGGGCGGGGGGGGGGGGGGGGGGGGGGGGGGG
>CAZEPT010000001.1:0-29536 GCA_964514225.1 uncultured Candidatus Saccharibacteria bacterium | reverse complement strand
CCCATTTACTCAGTAAATTTTCTATGGATATTATACTATCGTATTTTTTTTTGAGGAAACACCCAATATAAATTATTACCCCCCCCCCCGACACAAGTACCACTTGTGCTTGTCCGCGCAAAAGAGTCTTACAAAATTTGGCATACCCACATAGCCAATCTTTCTCGTGTTGATAGACACACCATCGGCGCTATAATCGATACCACTTTCCTATCTCTTTTGGAACTTATTTTCAGAGCGACATTTGCCTGTGATAAATTTGAAAAACTTTCATTGGTCTCACAATCGATCGGCAAGCTCGACCTACTGAAGTTTTTTCTACAGTTGGCTTGGGAGCAAAAAACGATCGACCACAAGAATTACAGCAAACTCATCATAACGCTTGATGAAGTCGGTCGCATGGCCGGAGGTTGGAAGAAAAATATCCAAGAAAAAACTCCCGCCAAAAAATAGCGGGAGAAACGATATGAGTCGCAGAAACACAGAAGGCAATTGTCGCCATTCCAGTCATTCTCGAAGTTGCCAAGATTGAACTTGAAGTCACCGTCATCGTTAGCATTCACGTTAGGCACCCTGTGGTTGCCATCGAAGTAACAGAGGAAGAGAAAAGATATGTACGAAAGATCATCTATTCCACCACGCCCGACACCGGTCAGACGTTGTATTTTATTTTGAGCCTATACTCACCAATCTCTCACACCGACTTATGTTGTTTTTTCATAAAAGGACGCACTCATGTAAAAGCTATAGCCGACACATCACTCACGTTTCCTCTGACGAGAAATCGATGATGCGAAGTCGTAACCGCGCATCTATCTTTTTCCACACCTAGTATACAGCACATACAAAAAAAGTGCCTTTCCATCGGAAAGGCACAAAATTCAAAGGGTCTAAGACCCAACATAATTTAAGGAACACAGTGTCTAAGCACTTTTGTCGCAGAAACACAGAAGGCAATAGCCGCCAAGCCAGTCATCCTCGAAGCGGCCAAGACCGAACCCGAAGTCACCGTCACCGAGAGCACCCACGTAAGGCACCCTGAGGAGGCCATCGAAGTCTTTCCAAAGGTTTTCCTTTGTATCAAATGATACGTACCATTTACCTTTCGGTAATTGTGCCGTATCAATGACAGTCAGACCTTGTCCACCCACCAGTATGGCATTTTGTTTGGCTAAATGTGCTAAACAGTCATCACTGGTTACTCTTCCCAATATTGGAATCAGTTTTACGGTGTAGGTTTTGCCGGGTACTAATGTGTGCGTCGGATTTGGAAAATTCTTACTGGTCAGAACGTCGTTGTAGTAATACGTAGTTTTCAACTTTTTCACTTTTTCTGCATTGTCGTCAATGCAAGTGGTGTGGTTGAAATCTAATGGAATTACTACATCGAATTCTTTTACAGCTGGGCCAAAACGTTGATCACTGATCGCATGTTTTCTGAACACTTTTTCAAGGTCAGGTTTGAGTGCATTAAATTTTTCGACAAGCTCTTGAGCTTCGTCTTTGGACAAATTGAGTTTACGAAGAAAATCTTCCATAAACCGATTCAACTGTGTTTGTTGTTCTGGCGTAATCTTGTTAGTTATCGCTTCCATAGTTATAATCCTCTGATTTTATGAGGTTTTTGAACATAAAGCTAACGCTCTCTGGGCAAAAATCTCATAAAATAAAGATTTTTTAAGTTCCTGAATTCAGGTACATTATAGCAAATACACAAGATTTGTCAAGTATCTGTATTATCTATATTAAAGGCTCTATACAAAACAGCAGGGCGCCTTTGGCACCCTGCTGTTTTGTATTCTTTATCATTCGTAATTTATAATTTTTATTTCTTCTCTTTCCCTTCTTTCTTCCGCTCTTCTATCTTTTTGTGATGCCCTGAAATGAAAACTTCTGGGACTTTGTACTTTTTCTTTTTGTACTCGATCACTTCCGGACGAGTGTAAAATTCATTCGATGATACTCTCTCTTCTTCTCGTGAATCAAAGTTACCGAGTACTCCTTCTACTTGGCGAGCCATTGAATCGATCATGACAAGGGCCGGGAGTTCTCCGCCAGTGAGCACATAGTCTCCTATCGAGACTTCTTCAGCTTTTAAGATATTTTTAACGCGGACATCTATTCCCTCATAACGACCAGAAAGTAAAATGATATCAGTGTATTTTTTAGTCGTTGTCTTAGCATAGGCTGTGTTGAACATCGCTCCATGTGGACCGAGTAAAATAATTTTTATTTTAGGTTTCCCAGAATCAGTCTTTGTCGGTTTTCTTTTTTCTATTTTCTTTAGTATCGCATCAACACAATCAAGAACCGGTTCAGCTCGAATGACCATTCCCGGACCTCCGCCATAAGGTCGGTCATCCACTATCTTTGAGACATTACCGTCAGGCCAGACTTTGCGGTGCTTTCCTTTGACATAGTCTCGCGGATTATAAAATGATACGGCTATTTTTTTTTCCTTAATTGCGCGCGCCAAAATAGAATCCGAAAGATACGGCTCGCAGACATTTGGGAAGAGTGTAACGACATGAAAACGTAACATACTGCCAGTATATATGAAATAGGCAAATAAAAAAACTCACCAACATGGTGAGTTTTTTTATTACCGATAATATACTACAGCTTCTGACAACCGTAATTATATTTAAATGTTTTTTAGATCCTCCATCGCAGAATCAACTGACACTGTTGCGGCGGACTTTGGAGCCCCACCTTCAGGTTCGTTGATTTTCAAATTTATTCGCGCATTGTTTTTCATTCCAATTACACGAAGGAGAGTTCTAATTGCTTTCGCAGTATTACCCATTCGGCCAATAATCTTACCCATATCGCTAGGATTTACAGTAAGAGTAATGAGGACGCCCATTTCGTCAACGTTCCGTTCGATTTTTACATCGTTTGGATTATCAACTAATGCCTTTACCACGTACTCAAGAAATGCTTGATCGTTTTGCATTATATCTTTCTCAGTTAGAGCAGCTACGACAGTTACTGCTTCCTCTAGTATAGCGGAGTTAAGAAAAGAGTCAACAAAAAATAAATAAAAGAATGCATCACTGTGGATAAAGGTACATAAAAATAAAAATACTCTTTCGAGTATTTTTATTTTTTACGGATTACATTTATGATGGATGACTGTTCGAGTACCAGAATCAGGAAGTCCACCTTCGTCAATAATTTGATACACAAATTCATACGTGTAGATGCGACAGCCTCCAGTCGTACCAGAGATAAGTGTTGGTCCGGTGACGACAACATTACTACTGATATCCCCTTCTTCTCCATCGACAGCAACATAGCCTGGCTCAACGTATTTACCGTTCCCTTGACCAACAAATGGATTCATGCTCGGATTCCAAAATTCATACGGATTAGCACCAAGGAGTATCAGCACAGGGGCCGTATTTATAATTGGTGAATTCACCTCATCTCCATCGAGCACTGAATCACATCCAAGATCATTCGGATAATCAATAAATCCATCACTATCATTATCGAGTCCATCACCACAGACAGCGATTTCAGGTAAAGCCGGCGGAGGCGGAGGAGGTTCAGGTGTTGGTGTCACTACGGGAACGAGTGTGGCGTTGGCACAGTTAATGCTTCCGTCGAGTGCCGAGTTTAAAAATCCGACAACATGCTGTGAGGCACCAGTACTATCAGAACAATAATAATCTGATCTTGCTTTGAGTGGGAATATAGCTACCCATTCATCAGGTCGAGCAGTACACTGATAGTCTGCCGAAACAAAACCATTTGCATTACCAAGCTTATCTAAAATCAAATCCACAGGAGAACCTCCACAGACATCAATGAAAGAATACGGATCGTGAGTGAAATACTCATCTATCGCTTGAGACCGGAGCGACGACAGTGTGGATCTGATATTTGCATCATACGCTTTATTAATGCTTGTTTTTGCAAACGTAATTACGGTATTCGCCAAAATCCCAATGATCGAGATAACAATAAGGAGTTCGATCAAGCTAAACCCTTTGCGGGATCGAATACTGTGAACAATGCGCTTGATTCTTTTATGCATATATACACATGATAGCTTAAAGATGGTACTTGGTATAATAAAAAAAACTCATGTTATGCACATGAGTTTTTTTTATTATTTTTTGAGTTCTTTTCTTTTTACTGTTTTTGATTTAAGAGGAAGAACGTTTTTCATTTTTCCTTCAATAACACCTTCTTTCACTAAAATATTGTGAACTGTCTGAGACACTTGTGCACCGTTTGCAATCGCTTTGGTGATCATTTCTTTGTCGAGTGTTACCTCACCTGATTTCGCAACAAGAGAACCCATTACTTTAGTAAATGATCCTGATTTTTTGACCGCAGTCTTCGAATCGGTCAATACAACTCGAAATGCCGGATTGTTTTTTCGCCCTGTTCTTTGTAGTCTTATCTTTAACATATAGAGCTATAGTACCCTAAATCTCAAAAAAAATCAACTAAGTGTTCTCGGTCTTATATTTAGGTACTGTAACGATTCATACCCTTCTAAAACATAGCTTATCTGTGCTATAATGCACTTGTGATTAAACCTCAAAAAACTGACGCCGAGATACAAGAAAGGCGCGAATACAAAAAAGAAGTCCGCAGTCTTGCTCGAAATCCAAACATACTCGCTTACCCAAAAAATGTTGAAGAAGAACTAGCAAACATCCCTGAAACTATTCCAGAAAATGAAATAGCGAAAAGACGAGATTTTAGAGCTGTCAGTACATGCACTATTGATCCCCACGATGCGAAGGATTTTGACGATGCCCTCTCCTATCAACTCATGCCTGACGGAACGAAAGAAATCGGTATCCATATTGCTGACGTCGGATACTACGTCCGAGAAAAGACCTTACTCGATCAGGAAGCTTATAGACGCGGAACATCAATCTACCTGACAAACACTGTAGTTCCTATGCTCCCAGAGAAGATTTCAAACGACGTTTGTAGTTTGAAGGAAAAAGTTGATCGACTCACTTTTAGCGTCGTCGTGACATTTGATAAAAAAAATACAATCGTCGGCACATGGTCAGGAAAAGGCATCATCCACTCAAACAAAAGATTCAGCTATCAAGATGCGCAAGCGATTTTAGACTCGGGTAAGGGACTCTTTTCGGACGAACTCCGAGAACTCAAAACAATTGCCGACACGCTCATGAAAAAACGTGAAGCTGATGGAGCACTCTTTTTAGAAGATACAGAGATTCGCTTCACGTATGACGATGCCGGTAATCCAATTGGTGTTCAGCAAAAAGTCCGCCTCGATACTCATAAACTCATTGAAGAATTCATGCTCTTGGCCAATAAAATTGTTGCGCTTCAGTTCACACCTGAAGAACCTTTCGTCTATCGAGTTCATGCGACCCCAGACAAAGACAAACTACACCTCTTGCGCGAGCACGGCGAAGAGTATGGCGTTGAGATTCCAAAAAAATTCGACAACCATACACTCAACCACCTGATCAGAAGCATTGAAGATGAAGATGTCCGAGCACATTTTTCAAAAATCATTATGCGGAGTATGGCAAAAGCGGTCTATTCGACCAACAACATCGGCCACTATGGTCTCGCTTTTAAAAACTACACTCATTTCACTTCGCCTATCAGACGCTACCCAGATTTGATCGCTCATCGAATGCTCTTAGATAAGCTCGAAAAAAGGCAGACAAAAATACGTATCGAAGATCTCGAAAAAAAGTGTATTTACCTCTCAGACTGCGAACGAAAAGCACAAGATATTGAACGAGCAAGTACCAAAGATATGCAGATCAAATACATGCTCAACTTTATCGGTACTGAGCGTCCAGGTATTGTCACAGGACTGACCGAGATCGGTATCTACGTATCAGACAGCGAATCCCTCTCTGAAGGATTCATCCACCAGAGGAGCCTCGGGC
This sequence comes from uncultured Candidatus Saccharibacteria bacterium, assembly GCA_964514225.1. Taxonomy (GTDB): domain Bacteria; phylum Patescibacteriota; class Minisyncoccia; order Phycocordibacterales; family UBA9973; genus CAZEPT01. Next base: position 23,630 of record CAZEPT010000001.1, on the reverse strand, counting down.
GAGATTGGAAATGGAACGACAAAGCGCTCTTTTGGAAATCAAAAGATGGTGAGAAAATCAAAATGGGCGACCATATTGTATTCAAGGTAGAGAAAGTAAATTTTGACAAAGGATTCATTGACTACTCACTATGCAAAAAAATCTCGAAGAAATAAAAATCAAAATCAAAAACGCACTCAGCTTTCTAGAAGAAAACCGCCGGACGGTGCTTATTACTGTATTCTTCTTGATCAGTCTTTTGATAATCCTACCTTTTGTGTATTCATATGTCTCTTTTGATAGAGAGTTTGGATTCAAGAAAAAAATCTCACAGCAAAACTCCCTCTCAGGTGTTGACGTTCTCGAACAAGTACAAGAAATCATCGAACCAGAGCGTATCGTTTTTGAAAAAATCCCAGAGGAATCATTTCTCCCACCACCAACTGGAAAAATGATTCGAGTAAACCTCTATAGTATGACACTTAAGCGCTATGAAAATGGAACACTTTTGGATTCCAAGAAAATCCTATCCAAAGGAGTTAAGGGTAGCCTCTGGGAAGTACCGAGCGGAAGCTACCCAATATCAAATGCCGTCGATGATTACTACTCTGACAACGTCGGGGCATGGACGCCATATACACTCAACCTCTTTGGTAATTACTTCATCCACGGAGAACCACATGACACCAAAGGACGAACACTCCCTTTATCATTTAAGAAAGGTGGTATTCGCCTTTCTACAAATGACGCCAAAGAAATCTTCGACTGGTCTGACCCTGATACACGAATTTCAGTCTACAGTGACAGTACCCTTATTCCTGCACCGATCTCAGCTGAGTCTGTCTACCTCGCGGCTGACGGAACAATCAAACCAAATGTCTCTGCTGAAGCATACATCGTCGCTGATATTGAAACAGGAGAAATTATCCTGCAAAAAGATAAAGATACGCCTTACGCAATCGCATCGACGTCTAAACTCATGACCGCTGTTGTTTCGACTGAAAATCAAAACCAATTCGACTACGCCACCGTCACAAAGACAGCTGTCGATACGTACGGCTTTTCAGGATATGTTCCGGGAGAAAAAATAGAGCTCTCTAACCTCTTAAACCCCCTTCTTCTCCCCTCATCAAATGACGCATCTGAAATTATTGCCGAGCACTATGGACGAGAAGACTTTCTCTCAAAAATGAACGAAAAGGCTCGCGATCTCGGTATGGACAACACTACCTATGAAGACCCGAGTGGACTCTCAAAGAACAACAGAGCATCCGCTCACGATCTCTTCCGTTTAGCGCAATATATCACGAACGAAAAACCATTCATCTGGGACATCACCAAAAGAAAATCATACAACGCCCAAGGACACACAGCAAAAAATATTAGTCAGTTCTTAGCCGACAAAACTCTTATCGGTGCAAAATCAGGGTTCACTTACGAAGCAAAACAATCAAACGTCGGTGTATGGGAACTATCGCTCTCTGAAATCTCAAAACGCAAAATAGCCATCATTGTTTTGCGTTCAAATGACCGCTATAGAGACACGCAGAATATTTTGTCATACTTAAAGAAGCAAGTTGTCTATGGCAGAGATGGTAAATTCATCATCACCGGACCAAAAGACAAGTCAAAAGAACTCACCATCAGACTCACGGGAGATATTATGCTTGATCGCGGTGTCGAGTATTCAGTCAACAAAAATTTTGGTGGAGATTTTCGACAACTTTTTAGTAACCTGTCTTCATATAAAGATGCTGATATCTTCTTTGCCAACCTAGAAGGCCCAGCAAGTGATACAGGTAAAGACTCGCATAGCACTTACTCCTTCCGCATGGACCCTAAAGTTCTCCCGATGATGGCGGATGTCGGACTCGACATTGTATCTTTTGCTAACAACCATGTCGGAGACTGGGGGCTTGATGCGTTTAGAGATACACTCGTTGAACTTACTAACACAAACATAGCATACACCGGAGCCGGAGACACCATACAGAAGGCCCAGGAGCCAACGATTATTGAAAGAAAAGGATTAAAGGTGGGATTTTTAGGATTCTCAGACGTTGGGCCTACTTGGCTCTACAATGACCAAACACCAGGGTATGGTATTAACAAGCTCGATACTAAAAACTTTGATCAGCTTGTGAGAGATGCATCCAACAAAGTGGACATACTCATCGTCTCCGTACACTGGGGAACCGAATACGATAAAACAACCGAGCGTCAAAGAGAATTTTCTCACCGAGCGATAGACAACGGTGCAAAAATCATTGTTGGGCACCACCCACACGTCATCCAACCCGTTGAAGTTTACAAAGGTGGACTCATTGCCTACAGCCTCGGAAACTTTATCTTTGATCAAGCATTCTCAAAAGAAACGATGCGCGGACTCACACTCGAAGTAACACTCGATACAGATGAACGCTATATCAAAAGATACGATACGTACATCACCGAACAAGATCAATACTTCATCCCGAGTGCGCCATTTAAAGAGAAAGTGCTGGAAGAATAGGAGGAATGATAAATGCAAAATTATAAATGATAGAACAAAAGAGCACGGAGGGCTTTACCCTCCGTGCTCTTTTTATAATTTGGCATTTTTAATTTATCATTGCTGTGCCTATCCTTGTCTAGCGTTTCGCTTTGGATTCTTCTTGTTGATGCGAAATAGCTTTCCGCGTCGGCGTACCATAAATTCCCCCTTTTGAAGATCTACGCTCTTGATTGATGTTTTGATTTTCATATAGTATATATATCACATTTAGTTCTAAATTTCAAGTCTCTTTAGGGAATCCTCTTATTTTGCATAGACTGTCGCATCGTCAAATTTGATTGAGAGGAGTTTTGATCCCCCATCAGACCCAACAGTCACTCCATAGAGAATACTAGCCCGAGACATGGTTTCTCGGTTGTGAGTAACCACAACAAGCTGAGAGAACTCTGAGAGACTCTCAATCATATCGCCATACCGACGTGAATTTGCCTCATCGAGTGCCGCATCCGTCTCGTCCAAGACCAAAAATGGTGGTGGATTGACCTGAGACATTGCAAAGAGGAGCGCAATAGAAGTAAGCGATCGCTCGCCACCTGAGAGCATGCCGAGTTCTTTGACTTTCTTTTGAGGGAGCGATACGTGGATATCTATTCCGCGCTCAAATTCCATATCTTCGTCTTCGTCGATTCTCACATCAGGCAATTCCGTATCTTCATCTTCATCCCCTTTCTTTTTACGCTTATGCTCAACAGAAATTGCCAAATACGCTCCACCTCCGCCAAACATGAGTGAAAAGAATTTTTGAAATGAATCATTGATCTTTTCTATTCCTTCTTTAAAATCAGTATCGAGTTTTACTTTCAAGTCCGCAATCATACGCCTCAGTTCAGAGATTGAGTTTTCCAAATCGGTTAGCTCTCCTGCCAAGAATCGATCACGGTCTACTGTCGTATCGTACTCTTTGAGCGTATCGCTTCCACCAAGCCCACCTGATTCCTCAAGTTTGATCTTTACTCGTTCTATTCGTTTTTTAAGCTCGTCTTGAGATACACCTAAATCTTCCACATGAGCTGTTTTAAAGTCTTTTGGCATATCCATACCCAAGAGCGCTACGCCTTCTCTAAGCTCATTATGGAATACCTCTTCTCGACTCGCGACAATAGACTCTTCTCTTTCAAAATTCTTAATCTGCATCTCAATACTGGTTTTTTGAGAAACCATTTCATAGTAGCCTTTTTCTTTCTGTGAATGCTCATCGCGTTCACGGCTCATCTTCTCCTCAAAATGCATTTTTTGAGATTCTAAGTTTTTCTGCTGTGCCTCAACATCAAAAATTTGCTTTTCAATCGCCCCTATTTCTTCATTAATTTTAAAAACATGGTCTGTCGTATCCTCTTCTACTGAAACGTCAGCATGGGACCTAACACCGTCGAGTGCCTGAACCATGCGAACCTGTGTATTATGAGCAAGTTGATGAATGAAGACAATATCAGTTGAAGCTCCTATCTGCCGAAGGTTAGTATCTATTTCGGAGAAGGTACGCTCAATCGCTGAAAAGGCAATCAATTGATCAACCTGTTCTTTTTTTGATGTTCTGGTCAATGCATCTTTTGCACCTTCCAATCTTCCAAGTGAACGCTCGAGTTCATTTTTGAGTCGACCGAGCTCAGAGAGCGTATGAATAACATGTAAATAATCTTTTTCAAAAAGTGATGAAAATGGTGTACTTTTTTCTTTTTCAAATTGGTCAAAGATTTCACTCATCTGTTGATACTGTGATTGAAGAGCACTTTTTTTTACAGTATTCTCTTCCTTAGAGAGAGAAATAGCATGTTCTTCATGCACGCAATATCCCCGATACAGATCGATCAATTCAAGGCGAAGTGATTCAGCTTTCTGAATTTTTTCAACTTGCTTTTTAAGGTACACCAAATGAGGAGCCAGTTCACGCTTGAGTGCACCGACTTCTTTCATATTAGCTTCAGTTTTAAGAAGACGTCGTTCAGTTTCTTTAATACGATATTGGTAAATTTTTAATCCGAGTGCATCCTCGATCATAAATCTTCGATCGCGAGAATTTGCCGAGAGAATCCGATCTGCTTCGCCTTGTGAGATGATATGGTGCCCAGATGAGCCGATATTGACCGACGAGAGAAGTTCAACAATATCCTTAAGGCGGACTTCTGTGTCATTTATAAGGTAACTATTTGCACCATCGCTATAAACCGCACGAGTAATACGAACTTCATCATATGAGAGCATTTTGGCTTTCGTATCGGCGCTATCAGCGAAAGTAAAGAGCTTTTTTCGATTATCAAAAACAATCGTTACTGATGCCCGATTTAAAGGCGCAAGTTGTTTTGACCCCTTGAAGATGAGGTCTGTTCCACCTTTTCCGCGGAGCGATTTAATAGACTGTTCACCGAGTACAAAACGAATCGCTTCAACGATGTTGGATTTCCCTGAGCCATTCGGGCCGACAATGCCGGTGACCGGTGAATCAAAAAAAAGTGTCGTCTTTTTGGCAAACGACTTGAATCCAGCTAATTCGATACTCTTCAAAACCATACAGTAAGTATAACAGAAAAGAATGCCAAATGAGAAATTACAAAGAATACAAAACAGGACTGCGAAGGCAGTCCTGTTTTGTATTCTTATTTCCTATTTAGTACTAACTATTTACTTATTTAATCAAGCCATTTTTTTTCTTCAACCGCGACACGTGCAGCAGTTTGTTCCGCTTCTTGTTTTGACTTCCCTTTTCCTTGAGCGATGAGGTCATTCCCAAAGTAAATGCCGACAGTAAATTTTTTATCATGATCTGGACCAGATTCATGAAGTACTTTATATGATGGCGTCACATGATAGATTTCTTGAGCTTTCTCTTGAACAAGACTTTTTGCATCTCTCCATAATTTCTTATGGACAATCTCATCGAGCTTTGGGAAAAGAAATTGCGCGATAAATTTTTGACACATATCGTACCCTTGATCCAAGAACAGCGCACCAATAAAGGATTCAAATGTATTCGCCAAAATATGAAGACGAGCTTTCCCCACATCTTTACTCTCACCTTTTGAAAGGAGAAGATACTCATTCATCCCAAGATCAAGTGCCGCACCTCCGATGAGTTGAGTATTAACGAGTGATGAACGATATGCTGTAAGTTCACCTTCAGGAGACTGAGGAAACTCTTTATATAAATGGTCAGTTACAATGAGCTCAAGTACAGCGTCACCCAAAAATTCGAGTCGTTCATTGTGACCGATTTTGAGATTACCATTTTCATTGAGATATGATCGATGAACAAAAGCTTGAGTAAGTAAATTTTTATCTTTAAAATTTATATTCAGTTTTTTTTCTAATGATGAAAAATCAGTTTGCATGGTATTTTTGTATCAGAACAGTAATTGCTTTAGTGATAATATCGGCGATGTTGTCGTACATCTTGAGTTTTGGAATTTCTTCGAGTGTGAACCACTTTGCATCGTCGAGTCCACCAGTAGATTCGAGTGTAATCGGGGTATGCTCAGTGCGCCCAAGGAAATATACAATCTGTTTAACGGTCTTGCCGTTGACCGGATGGTTAGCGACGTAGTCGATTGAACCGATTTCCTCTTCGGTCAGGATAGTAAGATTCATTTCTTCTTTAATTTCTCGAATAGCTGCATCACGAGGAGTCTCTCCTTCTTCTAGTCCTCCACGAGAAAGTGTCCAGTAGCCGAAGACGTCATGGACAAGACCGAGATGTATTACACCGTCTGTAATTGAATAGACGACGGCACCTGCTTTGACTTCTTTTGGAAGTGTCGCTGGGTCCACTGGTGTCATATCTTTAGGTGCTTTCTTTTTTGAAACTTGATCTTTACCTGGTTCACCCATCTCACGATAAACAGCACCAAGTACCCCGTTGATAAACTTACTTGAACTCTCTCCTCCGAATGTCTTGGCGAGTTCGATTGCTTCATTGATGACTACTTTCGGTGGGACTTCTTCGTGGTTACCAAAAAGGAGCTCAGAGAGTCCGAGACGGAGAATATTCCTATCCACAATATTGATTTTTTCAAGTGGCCATTCAGGTGCAGCTTTTTGGATAATCTCATCGATCACTTCTTTCTTACGAACGACATTCTCTAAAATCGCCTCCATAAAAGGAAGGTCATCGAGACCAGGTGCATAATCTTCGCTATTTCGAGCAAGCATGTCTCCAGCTTCTTGTTCCGGTCGGCCCTTGAAATCCCACTCAAAGAGTGTTTGAAGAATTACTGAGCGAGATAAATGTCTATTTGCCATATATATACTATGTGCTTAATTAAAGAACTACTAAATAAGAAAATAAAGCAAAAACCTATTTTGCTTTATTTTTTGCCTGCTTCTTTTCAACTTTTTTTACAACATCAAGTATCTTCTTCCCTCGGTACAAACCAGTTTTAAGGTCTGCACGGTGGCGCAAGTGTGTCGCTCCTGTCTTAGAGTCTTTTGTTACGTTAATAGCCTCTAATGCGTGATGTGAACGTCTGTTGGCGGTGTGTGACCGCGTATGTCTCATTCGAATTACCATGAGTTATATATACCATGTTTTCTTTTAAAATACAAGAAAAAGCGGGATACCCCCGCTTTTTTCATTGAGTATATATCTAAATATATTTAAATTCGTCAAAAGCTGCTTCATACATCCGGATGGTCTGATTGACATCTCGAGGAGTGAGCTCAATATTTCCCTCGTGCGCTATCTGGTTACGCATGTAATGGGCCTGTTTGGCGTACTTAAGAGATTTAAAACTTCCAGGGTCTGCATTTTGTAAACGCTCACCAAGTGTCGCTCCTGGAAATCCTTGCATATAGGTCATCATGTCTAAAATAACATCGGCTTCGATAATAGCGAGTTTCCAGTCGGATGGATTATTTGATGTCGCAAGCCTCAGAACAGATTGCCACTGAAAATGTCCTGGATGCTCTTCACCAACTTGAGAACCTCTGATTCCACTCTCTCCAGGTAAGCGAGCTGGTGGTGGCGCAGTTTTTACTTGAGCTTGATTCATCGGCACACTATGAACTTCAGTATGCAAAGGTTTCTCTTGAGGAGCGGGTTCGTGGTGAGCACTCGCATGTTCAGTATGGAGATGATGCCCGGACGCATGATGATACACATGCTCTTCATGTTCTTTTTCAATTTCAAGGAGTCTGAAGAAAAGCCATGTCGCAAACGCACCCAATCCCACAATAAGCATGCCTGAAATAAATTTTGCCGCTGTGAAAAAAGGTCCTTCAAAGAATTCGTTTATTCGATCATTGATTCCTAAAAAAAGAGTGGTCGTATCGCCTGGAAAAAATAATCCAACAAGAACAAGCGCTCCGACAATACAGAAGACGATGACCCATATCACCGGACCTAATCCTGTTCCTTCATCATGAGCATCTGACATACTCTTATTGTACTGTACTTTCTATATCTTTTCCAATAGTAAATAAAAGTGCTTCGTTAAAAGCGGGAGCGATAAGCTGTATTCCCATAGGCAATCCTTTTTCATCGAACCCTATCGGAATAGAAATAGCTGGATCACCCGTAATATTTGCTGGAACTGTAAAAATGTCTTCCAAGTACATAGACACAGGGTCTCCTGATTTTTCGCCGAACATAAATGCAGTATTCGCTGTTGTCGGAGTAGCAATCACATCGACAGTTTCAAAGACAGTATTAAGTTCTTTCTTAATCTGTTCTTTCATCATAATCGCTTTACCATAATATGCATCAAAATAACCATGGGAAAGAACATACGTTCCTAAAAGAATTCTTCTTCGAACTTCTTTACCGAGTCCAACTCCACGAGTTTTTGAATACACATCAAAGAGTGATGGATGATCCTCTGAATACCCATACCGGATACCATCAAAACGAGCCAAATTAGATGATGCTTCAGCAGGCTGAATAATGTAATACACTGGAAGCGAATAGTGGATATATTCGAGCTTAAGAGGGACTAGTTCATACCCATCCGCTTCAAGAGATGAGAGTGTTTCTTTAAATTTTTCCAAAATCTCTTTTTGTACTCCTCCATTTTCAAAAAAGTGATACGGCACACCGATTTTCTTTTTGAGTGACTTTATGTGAGATGCCCGAATATCAAGTGGTACACAAGTACTGTCTTTCGAATCAACTGATGAAAGTGCGTTGAACACTATTTCAGCATCTGTAACTGTATGTGTTAAAGGACCAATTTGATCAAGCGAACTTGCAAGGGCAACTAAGCCAGAACGAGAAATAGTCCCGTATGTCGGCTTGAATCCAACCAGATTGCAGAGTGCTCCTGGCTGACGGATAGATCCTCCAGTATCTGACCCAAGCGAAAAGAGTGCGCTTTTCATAGCAACAGATGCTGCTGCCCCACCAGAAGATCCACCTGGTACACGATTTGTATCGTAGGGATTTTTTGTCTTACCAAAGTAACTTGTTTCAGTCGAGCTTCCCATAGCAAATTCATCCATGTTTGTTCGGCCGATAATTATTGCCCCTTCTTTTTTTAGTAGTTCTACAACGTGAGAATCATAGGATCCGATATAATTCTCTAAGATTTTTGAGCCACAAGAAGAAATATGTCCCTGGTAGAGCATATTATCTTTGATTGCACATGGAATACCCGTGAGCATTGCCCCTGTACCGTCATCAATTTTTTTCTGGGCCGTATCTATAGCAGTATCCAAATCATCAAAGAGCTCAACAAATGCATTCATCTCTCCGTTTTTCTCCCGCGCGCGAAGAGTGTAGAGTTCGATGAGTTCTCGAACAGTAATTTCTTTATTCACAAGCGCGTCATGAGCACGCCCAATAGTCAGGTCGTCAATATTAATCATTTTGGATAATCTTATTTACCTCTAAAAAACCATTCTTTTCTTTTGGAAAATTCTGTTTGATGAGTGCCGTTGTGTCATCTGTGGCGGAAGAAACAATATCGTCCCGGACGACGTTAGTCTGTATAAATTTTGGGGTGTTCATTTCTACGTGTGCCCCTTCTATAGCCTTGATATACCCCAATATCTTATTCATATCTTGACTGAGCTCTTCAGCCTCGAGAGTTCCTATATCAACTCGAGCAAGAGTCGCGAGTTTTTGTACGTCATCTGTATTCATTAAAAAGAGTATACCATAGCTCGCTCTAAATTTTAAGGCACCTACAATAACGACTCTTTGACTGAGATCAATCTTTTATGCTTTAATAAAGACATCGATTTACTCATAACCAAGAAATGAAATCATGAAAAAAGAAAATTCAGTTTTAATGGACGAAGCAAAAGCATCACTTAAGGGACGGTGGCCGGTTGCAATTGCAGCTCTCTTTGTCATATCTACTCTCAGCTTTGCAATAAACTTTATCCCAAAAATGGGAGCAATCGCTTCGCTTATTATCTCAGGCCCGGTTACTTTTGGAATAGCAATATTCTCGCTCAAACTTGCGCGGAACCAAGAAATCAAATTTGAAGATATTTTTACAGGATTTAATCACTTCTTCATCTCACTCAAAGCGTATATAGTCATGCTCGTATACGTCTTTCTATGGGCGCTCCTCCTTATTATTCCTGGAATCGTCAAAGCGATTGCTTACTCAATGACATTTTTCATCCTAGCAGATGATCCAACACTCGGTGCACGCGAAGCACTCAAAAAAAGCCGTGCAATGATGAACGGATACAAATGGAAATATTTTTTCCTCAACCTCCGGTTTCTTGGTTGGGCACTTTTATGCATACTGACCCTCGGGATAGGGTTCCTCTGGCTTATTCCCTACGTCCAAGTGACGCTCGCAAAGTTTTATGAGGATTTGAAAAATAATCCAACACCGACTACTCCACCAGCCCAAACTCAAGAAATAATTGTAAAGATCGAAAAAATAGAACCACCCCTTGAAGCTCAGCCACTTGCTTAGACTAAAACACATAATAAAAACCGCTCATAGATGAGCGGTTTTTATTATGTAAGGTATGTTACTTTTTCTTCTTTGCAACAACTTTCTTAACTACCTTAGGAGCTGCTTTCTTTGCAACAACTTTAGGAGCAACTTTTTTAGCTACTTCTTTTTTTGGAGCTGGTTGAGCTTTCGGAGAAGTTTTTTCAACTGGAGCGGTTGGTGTTTGTGCCTTAGGTGTACTTGCACCATTTTTCAATGTTTCAAGTGTTCGAAGGATTGTTTCCATTTTGACATTAAGTGCCTCTAATTGCTTCTTCATTCCTTCACTATCACCGCCTGTTGGGGCTGATGAAAATGCAGGCTTTGAATCTCGGCGCTCTGGTCGGTCATTCCTTGGAGAATATGGAGCACTTTCCCTTGAATTGAATGATGGTCGACTATCAAAATCTCTGTTCTTTGAAAAACAGTCATTACAGTAGACAGGCTTTCCGCTTGTTGGGCGAAATGGAACCTCACAGCTCTTGTGACAGTTGTCACACACAGCTTTAAAAGTCTCTGTCCCTCGCTCTCCTCCACCTCTACTATCTCGTCCACCAAAAGATGGTCGTCCTCCTCTATCACCACCGAAAGATGGCTTGCCTCCACGTCCACCACCAAAAGATGGCTTACTTCCAAAACTTTTTCCTCCGCTTCTTCCTTTATCAAAATTTCCCATATTATTTTTATTAGTTCTTAATCGCACTGTATACATTCACTATACACTACTTTTCTATATATAGCAAGTAGTAGCCACTTAAGCGAGCATAAAAAATCTCTGAGTAGATACTCAGAGATTTTTTAGTCAGACTACTATTTGAATTTTTTATCAATAGCCTTTGCAGCAAGCATTGCATGCTTGACCTCAAGTCGCTTCTTTGTTTTAGGAGAATGTTTTGATTTTACTTTAACCTTAAGTGATGTACTTCGTTTTGCCATATACCTTTTATAATTATTAATAAGATATAGAGAGTATACGCTAAAATCACCAAATTACCTAGACACACCCTCTCTTAATCGCCTAAATGGCATATCTCTGCTACTATACGCTTATGAAGATCGTATCCGCCAAGTTCATGAAAGGAATCGTCACCACTGACGACGCACTTACAGACGGCACTCCTCAAATTGCTTTCGTTGGGCGCTCGAATGTCGGTAAATCAAGCCTGATTAATACTCTGACCAATACGAGTGTGGCTCGGACAAGTTCATCAGCGGGTTCAACCCAAGAAATGAATCTCTACCTCATCAATAAAGACTTCTACTTTTTGGACCTCCCTGGATATGGTTTCGCTCGTGCATCAGGCCGTGGGCGTGAAAAGATTGGTGACCTGATTGATCTCTATCTCTTTCAATCTGGCTACGAGCAGAAAAAAGTGCTCCTCGTTATTGATGCGAATATCGGGATGACCGATAAAGACCACAGTATGTTCGAAGAGCTCAAAGATCACCATAAAGATATCATTGTTGTTTTCAATAAGATAGATAAAATGACTCAATCCGAAAATCACCATAAACTACTTGAAGTAAGAAAAACAATCGGTGATACTCCTCTCGTTCAATTCTCTTCAAAGAAAAAAAGCGGACTAGATAAATTGACTGAATTAATTTTTAGTTAATAAAAAACCCATTCAATCTGAATGGGTTTTAATCCAAGAATTACACTTACAACATCGGGTACTAAGTTTTGGACGACTCCAACCTCCCCCGTACATTCTTGTCACGAGATTATGCTCACCTCCTTGTTCACAAATTCCCGTTTCTAATATCTGCCCGGATAAAATCATTCTTGCCAAAGTAACTATTTCTAGTGAATACTTTATAAGATCGGGAGTAATAATTAACACCGTGGATTCACCAGAAAATTCACAACAGAACTTTTGTTCTGCGTTAAATTCTAATTGAGCTTGAGTAGAAATCAACCCAGGATATCCTGAATCTTCAGCAGACTCAAGAAATACAATTTTCTGTAATACTTTAAAATATGTTCTCATTTTTTCTGCCTCCATTCTGAGAGGACTTGTTTTTAAATTTTTCATGATGAAAGTCCAGACTCACTGAATGCGAGTTTTCTCTACCTTTACAGAGGATCTTAAAACTGGATTTACTTTTTGATTTTTAATAGCGGGTGTATGAGAATAGTGAGGTAGTAGAGACTCAAAAAGATATCGAGTCCCAACAGGCACAGGGCGATACGAATACTTACACAGAGTAAGAGTGGCACAATAAGAGCGGTGACAAAAAAGAGAGTTATCCCTATAGTTTGTCCTTTTGAAAAGTGTTTCATTTTTTTATTATTAAATTGTTAAAGAAAAAAATCGGCTTATATAAGCCGAGGATTAAATTCAAGTTTGAGAATAGTTGTGGTTACAATACCAAGGGGGACATACTCAAATCAAATACCCGACTTACAAAGTCTTGTATTCCTTGCCACCAAGTATGTGACTGCGTAGTGTTTGATTGCGTGTATGTCTTTCTCATATGTATCAGTGTACTAGTACATAGTACATAACGCAAGTGATTCCATAAACGTACCTGTGGAAAACTTTTTTTTGGGGGGGTTATATATTTATTTTTTGAGCTTTTTCAAGACTTGCTTGAATCCCCCATTTGGATTTCGAAGCTCTCGCGCTCCGCGGTTCACGGTCGCTACTCCAATCAAAAGTTCATCTGAAATACCTCTATGTGTAACACCTTTCTCCAAAAGTTCGATGATGTGCCACCGTTGGTGGATTCCCTCATTTTCTGTCGGAGTGAATAAGTCTTCAATAAATTCATCAAACAGTACCCGATCTTTGACCGCTATAGTAAATGCCTTATACAAACTATCTCTTTCTTTTTGGGATATCTTTTTTTTCATAATTATTTCAATAATCCTTCACCTAATGTATAGGCTTCGCCAGCACCCATCGTGATGATGACGTCTCTTTCGCCATATGTTCTGCTTTCTAGAAATTCACGTGCATCAACAAAAGACAGTGCTCGCACATCGTTGTAGTGCTCGCGTACAGCTTCGGCAAGTATTTCAGAACTCATGCTTCCATCATCAACTTCGCGGGCTTTAAATATCGGAAGGAGGACAAGCTGATCAGCCTCTGTAAATGACTCAGAAAATTCCTGAAACAGCGCCTTGGTGCGAGAAAAGAGGTGCGGTTGAAAAAAGACATGGAGAATATATTCCCCTTTCGGATATTTTTCTCTGAATGCTTGGAGTGACGCCTTCACTTCAGTTGGATGGTGAGCATAGTCGTCATACACAAGCGCACCGGTTGCCGTCTTACCCTTGTATTCAAATCTCCGCCATGTTCCAGGGAATGTCGAGAGTGCGTGATTAATAGCGTCTTTATCAAGATTGAGCAACTCTCCCGCACAGTATGCGAGCGCTGCATCTACTTGGTTATGCCGACCGGGAATCTGAAGCTCACGCTCATACAGAAAATCTTTGTAATCAACGATAGTACACTTGAGTCCTTCTATGATATCTTTTACATCTTGATTATCTGGATCACAAACTACGAACCCCTCAGCTGGGACTTTTAATACAAGCTCTCTATAAGCACTTTTGATATCTTTTAAGTCGCGATAGTAGTCAACATGATCGAGATCAATATTGGTAATAAGAACAATATTCGGGTGGAGATTGAGAAACGCTCGATGATATTCATCTGCTTCAACAACAAAGTATTTACTCTTCCCTTGAATGAAATTTGATTTGGTTCCTTGCAGGAAACTCCCAATAACGACTGTTGGATCAGCACCAAGTTTCATTAACATATGAGCAACCATACCAGTGGTCGTTGTTTTTCCATGAGAACCGGAAACAGCAATAGTGTATTTATCTTTTGATACAAGCCCGAGCATTTGTGGATAGACTAAGGATGGAATAGTTAGCGCTTTAATCTCTTTCAAAAACTCAGGCTCAAGAACTTCGATAGCGCGGGAGTAGACAATCAAATCAGTATCTTCAGGAATAGCTTGTATATCTTGCCCGACGGTAACTTCAGCCCCAAGTCCACGCAAGAGTTCTATATTCTCGCTATCTTTCGTATCTTGTCCGACGACTGTTTTACCTTCTTCTATCATCATTCGTGCAATCGCTGAAATACCGATACCGCCAATACCGTAAAAAAAGACTTTTTTGAGTTGTGAGACGTTTAAATTTTCCATATTATTTCAACTCCTTAACTATCTTCTCAAATTGCTCACCTCTATCGTATTCATTTTTAAACAATCCGAATGAGGCAAAGCCAGGAGAGAATAAGAGGATGCTTCCTTTTGTCGCCAAATCGAGTGCCTGTTTGACTGCTTGCTTGAGATTGTTAGTTTCATAAATAGTATATTCCTTGAAATCAAAGACGAGTTCGTTGGTGCCAGTTCCTGGCAAAAGCACGAGCTCATCGGCATGTTTTTTAATTTGCTTGGAAATTCCCTCAAGCGGGATATTTTTTGAGACTCCGCCAGCCAAGAGGACAATATATTTCCCTGGAAAAGATTTGAGTGCCGCGAGTAGTGATGCTGGAGTTGTTGAACAAGTATCATTGTATATAGACACACCTTTATACTCTCGGACATATGAAAGCCTCCCTTCAACTCCGGTAAAGCTCTCAAATCCTTTTTTGATGTCTGAATCCTTGAGTCCAAATGACTTGAGCGCTTGATATGCACATGAAGCGTTAGCTTTGTTGTGTTCGCCTGGAATTAAGAGCTTCCAAGATTTTGGAACATCATCTGATTTTGCGTTGATGAGTTTACTCTGTAGTCTTAATTTTTTAATTCTCGAGTAGACACTCTCGCCTGCAATACAAAAATCTTCTTTCGTTTGATTAGTAAAAATATATGATTTGTCTTTGAAGTAGAGATCCATACTTCCTCCGTAATAATTTAGATGGTCCGGCATAAAGTTGGTGAATACTGAGATATGAGGTGAAATACCAGCATCGTGAAATCCTTGCAATTGCCATGACGAAAGTTCAAGGACAAGCGTGTCGCCACTTTTGATAGTTTTAAGAAGAGGAAGTACCGCAGTACCTTTAATATTGCCTCCCAGAAATACTCGGCCAGTTTTTGCAGACTTGAGTGTATGGTAAATGAGCATGGTCGTGGTGGTTTTACCTCTTGTTCCAGTAACTCCGATAACTTTCACCCCTTTTGGTGCGAGCTTTAAAAAAAGTGCTTCATCCATCTCGACTGGGATATTATTTTTACGAGCATGAGCAATATAGACCGAATCAAGCGGAGTTCCTTGGCCTTTGAGGACAAAATCACACGTCTCAAAATCCTTGAGCTTGTGCTCCCCTAACCTGTAAGTAATATTTTTGTATCCTTTAAGTACATCAATCGCAGGCTTGAGGTCAGCCTTATTTTTCAAATCAGTCACCAAAACATGAGCTCCACACAGAGAAAAAAACTTGATACACTCAATGCGTTTCCCTAAAAGCCCAAGTCCGAGGACGGTGATCTTTTTGTCTTTAAAATAGGTATCATACCCTTTCATACCGAGAGTATAGCATAAAAAATACGCCTTTTCAGGCGCATTTTTTACTTAAATCTCTTGGATGCAATATAGTCGTCAAGCGTTTCTTCATCACTCTCTTTTGGTGATGCAAAAGTAAACTGCTTGGCTAGACGATGAGCCGGACCATGGTCATCGTGAGCTTGGTTAAATTTTCTGACGTAGCGGGCTTGTCTCCTCTTAGCGAGCAGATGCAGGATATATCCGAACAAAAGTCCGAAGAGGAGGAGGAACACAACAAAGAACGGAACAACAGTACAAATCCAAAACGTATTAGCAAATGGGTATACATCAATCGGGGTCATGATGGCGGTCGTTGCCGCTGTTGCAAAAGAATGTTTGTAAAAATTATTTTGCTTACTAATATACTCCATGTTCTTAGGTGTATATATTTGAGAGAGACCAGAGGTGAGCGTTTGAGATACTTGTGTATGATATGACATTCCAAAAGACAACCACTTTGGATTTTCAACAGTAACAACAAACGTCGAAATATCTGTTTTTACCTTAAAGAGGTAATTAATTGGGAGGACGCCAAACAAACGAGCTGGTTGGAGATAATCAATTTCTAATACATCTCCCCTTACTGTGATATGCCGGACACGGTAGTCAGATTGGACTGCTTGATTAAGAACCATCAAGAGCGCTTCTTTTGAATCAATGCCGACACCAGCATTAGCTAAGGTCCATGGAACTGGACGTTCATTTCCTACTTGGCATGACTTACCGATTCCATGAACATCAATTTTTAATTTTTGTGAAGTTAATTTATTGAAAAAGTTTCCCGTATTAAGTGGAGTTTCGATGACTGTTGTCGATTGTGGTACTTGATTATTATTCACTGGAACATTCGGTTCTTGCGGTACAGGAGTCGGCATAGGGACAGGTGGTGGAGTGATCGTCTCACCGTATATCTTAGGCTCCCTGTAGTCGTCGCCGTATGGGTTATAGATTGTCGAACCAACTTGAGCAAGAGAAGAACCTGCTTGAGAGAACAGAGAGAGTACTACGAGAAAAATAATGAGAGATTTTTTGTACATGAATTAATTATACACTTTTAAGCTCCGGAGCCTCAAGTTCTTCTGGTCGAACTGCGACATGCTCTTCTTTTTTAGTTACGTGAGCTGATGTTTTGTGCTGTGTATCAAGCTGATGATACATATGAACGCTTGAAAGGAAGAAAAGTGAAACACTGACATACCCAACAATGAGGGCCAACACAAACGGAATTATTGGAACCGGAATTAGTGAAACAATCAAAACTGCAACAAAAGCAACACCAAGCGAGAGGAGGTAAAAAGCAATAATCTTAAGTTCATGACCACGAGTAATCTTTTTACTGTGAGAAAATCCTTGTCGAGGTGTACTGTTCTTATCAAACATCGCATACGCCCAGAAACCAAATCGAGAGAAAACCCACAAGAAAAGCCCTACTAAAACCATAATCAAGAGTGTAGGAAGAAGAAGATTTGTTGTAACAAAAGAACTGAGAGAAATAATAAGAGCTCCTACAATAACTGCAACAAATACAAACGCGAATACAACCAATTGGCCTAAGAAATACTTCCATGTATCTTTTTTTGATGCAACGATGTCGTTAAATCGAGCAATTTTGCCATGAACTAAAGAGAGTAAGATGTTTTTTAATCCGGCGTTAAACACAGCATTTAAAATAATGTAGAGAATTAAGAAAATCAAGCTAATAACCGCAAGTACAACTGGGTTATAAATGACTAAAGCAAATCCTTCATTTACTCTACTTAATGCAGACGTTGCGAATAAAACAACGCACAGTGCTAAAAAGAGCTTCCATCTTTTTTTAAAAATATCGAGTGCAAATACGTACGCTTGTTTGATTGAAATCATATTCGGAATTATGGTTATCGATTAATATATATCCAGTATATACCAAACGTATAGCAAACTCCAGAAAAACATCACTTATTTTTCCTTATATTTTCAAGAGTTTTTTGGAAGTTTTCGTGAGTATTCGTGGTTTGTGACTGGTGATGACGATCGTATCTT
This sequence comes from uncultured Candidatus Saccharibacteria bacterium, assembly GCA_964514225.1. Classification (GTDB taxonomy): domain Bacteria; phylum Patescibacteriota; class Minisyncoccia; order Phycocordibacterales; family UBA9973; genus CAZEPT01. The sequence continues at coordinate 5,680 of CAZEPT010000001.1, read as the reverse complement.
CAATCCGTATTCCGCACTTATTTTTTATATAAATACCTGGTTCAATTGTAATTACCATCGCCTCTTTAAGGATTGGTTTCGTTCTCTTTTCATAAAGCATGGGTGGTTCATGAATCTTTTTACCGACCCCATGCCCGAGTGTATGGATAAAATATTTTTTAAGCGGTCCTAGAAACTGGCGGACCTCTGCATCAATATCAGCACAAAAAGCACCGGCTTGTGATTTTTGAACTCCAAGAATTTGCGACTGAAGTACTTTTTCATACAGATCTTCTTCTTTTTTAGAAGGAGTTCCAACATAGAGCGTCCGTGTCATATCAGAGCAGTAACCATCGCATCGAACACCGAGATCGATGATAACAAAGCCTTGGATTTTTTTATCCGTTGACTGCGGGTGAATCTCATTACCCGCACGCGGACCGCTCGTTACAATCGGCGGAAAACTTGAATGGAGTTTCCTTTTTTTAATTTCAGTTACAATAAAATCACGCACCTCAATTTCACTCCGACTCACATCTTTTTTCAGAAAACGAACAACTTCCTTAAAAATGTCATCTGTAATACTACATGCTTTTTCAATAGCATCAATTTCTTTTTGTGTTTTTATTTGAGCCATGGTTAATTCTTCGTCTTAAATTTATTTTTATAAAACTGCCCAAGCTCCTTATCCTTAACCGAACGAAACATCCACCAACACATGGCTCCTTTTTTATCTATTTTTCCGTTCGCAAACGAGTGTGCTGACCGGAGGACATACAAAAATGCCATATGTATATGTGCCTTGTAGTACGTGCAGAGTTTATCATACACTTTTTCTGGACCATATTTTTGTAAGTGTTTTATAGAAGTTACCCCTACTTTTTGTAAACGTTCAACTGAACGAGGTCCAAGATTAGGAAGTGTATATAAATCAGACTGTTTCTTTTCTTTTTTCATACTTACCCAAATAGTTTCTTTCTTAGTTCTTTTTTAAACATCGGATCATACTTTGCGTGAATTAAATTGTGCTTCAAAAAGAAATTCGCGAAATCTTCATGATCATGTAAATCTATAAATTCATCAAATGTATATAGATGCTCTTCAAGTTGTCTTTCTCCAGAATCAAGTTTTTTTTCGTGTGTTTTTTGGCAGTTTCGAGCAACATAGATATAATCAGTAACCGACATACGAGGATAAAGTGAATAGGTATCTAATAATTCCCAATCATCACTTGTCAGGCCAGTCTCTTCTTTTAGCTCTCTTTTTGCAGCATCAAGTGGTTCTTTATCAGACTTTTCAGAAAATCCAGCAGGTACAGCAAAATAAGGCGGTCGCCCAGGTTGTTCTTCTTTTGCGACAAAAATTTTATCTCCAACCACGGGAATCATTATAACGATACTCTGTCGTGTAGCTGCCTCAAACGTTCGCTTGGTTCCATCAAAAAGTTCTTGCTCCCATTGGTGAATATCAAAAATAACACCTTCAAAAACTTTCTGTGCATTTTCTGGAAGTGGGTTGGTCATATGTGATATATATACCATACAAAACAAAAAACCACCTAGATGGTCTTTTGTTTTGTATTATTAATGAGGGAAAACTATTTTGTACAAGCACAACCGCAATTGCCGTCAGTACCACACACATGAGCATCTCTATTTTTACAGAACATACATTTACCACATCGACAAAGACTTGATACTGCATACTTTCCAGCACCAGTACAAGCGAGACCAAGCGAAAGTACAAAGAGTGCGAGATCGATTTCACCTGTCAAGAATGCCTGCATTCCACCAATAGGAAGTTTTACTTTAATAAATGCAACGAGCATAACAAGGGCAAGAAGTAGTCCAACAATAGAAGTAAAGAGTCCTAAAATTATAAGTACCCCACCGAGAACTTCAACAATCGCAACAACCCATGCAAGCATTGGAGTGAGTCCGATTTGACTAAAGAATCCGATAGTTCCATCCATGTTCTGAAGCTTCAAGATACCGTGAACCAAGAAAATTGTTCCGAGCCCGAATCTCATGATAAGAAGTCCTGTATTTTTATTACATATGTTTTTTGTCATTATATTATTTTTATTATGAATAAATATAAAACAAGTATATCATATGGGCACATTAGGTGACTACCCTTTCTCCACCGAAACAACTACAGGTAAACTTCCTTGAAACCATTTCCACGCATACTCTGTAAAAATAGGATTTTCTTGTGTCGTTAAAATAGAAACTTCACCAAGCTCTTTACTCTCTCCATGAAGAATGAATTTCAACAGATCGAGCATGATTGCATGCTGAGTAATAAAAGTAGCATGGGGGTATATTTCCTTGAATACATCTTCTATTAGACCATAGTGTGTACACGCCAAGACACAAGTATGGGGGTCTCCCCCTATTTGTTTTTTAAAAGATTTGAGGTATTCATGAGTATCTTGTTTTTTTTCAATGAGCGTAGCGAGTTCGATGGTTGCATACTCACCAACACTGCTGTTTGGAAAGCGTTCTTGTATTCCCTTTTGGTACACATGACTCTCGATAGTCCGCAGTGTTCCAAAGACGCTGTAGTGAGTATCTTCAGGAAGTGTATCGATCGTCGGAGTAATCATATCAATCAAAAGAACATTTGGATGACTTACTCTATATTCATTCACAAGTCGCTCATAGACTGTGGCAGAGAGTGTATTACACGCGATCACCACAATATCGCAGTGTTTTTGATTGATTAAGAAATTAACACACGCTTTCGCGTATCCATAAAGCGCTTCAACTGTTTTTGCCCCGTAAGGGAGGTTCTTCTCATCAGCTAAAAAAATATAGGTATAGTTTGGAAATACGTGCACGACATGGGACATGACAAAAAGCCCGCCGAGGCCGGAATCATAGAAACCTATCTTTTTAATTATACTCGCTGTAGTTTTTTCCATAAATATGTTTGTAGAGTGTTTGATACTCTCCAAAAAGGTACGCAATGGACGCTTCTTCTAAATAAGTTGTTACTTTTTTCGTAAAATTTCCATATCACACTACTATATCATAGAGTTTACACAATCTGACTTTCGGAGTATGATATATTCATGAATAATTTTCACCTTATTATGGTCCATTTTCCTGTAGGTCTTTTAACACTTTACGCCTTTTTAGAAGTCTTGAGCGTCTTTAATATATTTTATAAAAAACACAGCTTAGAAATCACTAAGGGGATTATTCTATTCGCAGGGACAATCGGCGCAATGCTCTCACGTCAGACAGGTGAGATGATTTCAGAAGGGGCAAATAAAGCATACTTAAGTAAAAATATCCTTGAACTTCATGAGGGTTTTGCTTTTTGGGCAACGGCAGTCTTTGTTATCCTTTCGATTTCTTATCTCATTTACTTTTTTGAAAATATTGAAGAATTAAAAAATCACAAACTCTATACTACTTTTAAAAGCAAAATACACACTCAGCTCAAACAATTCATACACATTTTCAACACTCGAGCAGTAAGAGTAACTCTAGCGATTGTCGGTTTTTGTATCATTATGGGTACAGGTACCCTCGGTGGCATCTTAGCTCATGGATGCAACTCCGACCCCATGACAAAACTCATGTGTAGTATCGTAGAAAAATAGGAAAACGGAAGGGTGGCAGAGCGGTCGAATGTACCACCTTGGAAAGGTGGCGTACGAGAAATCGTACCGGGGGTTCGAATCCCCCCTCTTCCGCTAGAGCAAAAAAACCAGGATTTTTTCCTGGTTTTTTTGACTCTTTGTGAGAAGAGAGAAGGAATGAGAAGTTTATACTCGGGAGCGAAGCGGACGGGTGAATCCCCCTCTCTTCCTTCAAAATTGAACATCGTATTTTAGAAGAAACGCGACCTGTGAATAATCTCATCTCAACAAATTTCTGTATGATATACTTTATGAGATAATGCAAAAGAAAAGTAATTACTCTTGGTTTCTTATAGCTCTTATCATGATAACAAGTATTGTGGTTTTTTCTAGTATCATTGAACGCTTGGAGAAATATTTTCAAAACATGCGTACTGAAAAAGCAGCTGAGTACAAGGCAACATTAAATGAATAACTGTTATTCGAAAACGCTTTGAATAGTTCCAGAAAAGAATGCACACATGGTAAGAAAACTATCCTTCAGCCTCCTCTCGTGAGACTTTTTTTTATGGCTTACAGCAGACTCAGTGTGAAGCAAAAGATTGATCGAGTAAGCTGGATTTTTCTCTGTTTCATTTGTAAATAAAGATATTGCTTCTCCAAAAAAAATATTTGTTGGAATTTTCTCAGCAGCATCACCTTCCCTATTTTCACCTAGCACCCTCAGAACACGGACCCACGCTTCTTTCATGTCTTTTAAATAATTCACCTGACTGAATCCCCCACCACAGACAAAACCGTAATAGAAAGAAATAACAATAAAACAAAGCGCCATAGATGGGTAGATTTTTTTATTCTCAAGCGCTTCAGTGATACTCTGTGGATCGAGAGGTAGAGAAAAATCTGATAGACTATGTACCAGATATCCATTTACAATCTGGAGCGCTACCCTCTTACCATCGTCTACCCCCCAGAATAGTTCTGTCCCGATTGAAGCCTCTTGATTGAATGCTCCTTGGATACCATTAAAGTGTTCTAAAAATAATTGGTGGCCTTTTTCAGTAAAAAGAAGCTCATAGATAGGAGTTGCCTTTTCCATATGATGGTCACACAACAAAGCAGAGGTAATTTTTTCTTGAGATAGATAGATAAGATCAATATCTTTGAATGCTTCTATCTTTTTCCAGAGCCTCTGGGAACCTAATGTACACTGGCTATCATAATCACTCTGCCTGAAAAAATCAGGAGTAAGTAACGTATCTTTCATAAACGACATGAGTTTCTGTCTTTTAGTTTTTTCAAGTGGTGCAAGAAACAATCCATCGATAATTTTCTGCCGTACATCTTCTACCATAGGTCCCAAGCCATACAGTGGTATTTTTGAACTCAGTGACTTAAGGTATATTTTTTGCAGAACTTCCTGATCATCATGATATGCAAGCCCGCGAGGAAATGAAGAGTTCGAAAGAGATATTCCAGAACACGGGAATGTCACCACGCTTTTTTGATTATGCTCTATTGCATAGAGACTGCGAGCATAGGTCGTACTGAGAAAGAATGGGTGGGTAATGATGCCTTGATGGTCAGCGGTCGAAACGAGGCGGTTTGCTTTGAGTGTCTCAAGTGAATCTTTTGTAACACTCCCCCCAAGTATCGGAGTAAGGAGTCGTGAATAGGTCTTGCTGAATTCTTCAAATCGTTCGTCAAAGTACGAAAAATCAACCGATTGGACCGTACTATATGAAGCCTCAACATACTGTTCGAGCGTTGATTGTCCTTCTTTCTCCATGATCTTTTTGAGCTCTGGCCTTCCTTCAAGAAATCGGTCTAAATCCATATAGGGCTAGTATACAATAAAATTACTAATTTCTAATATCTAATTACTAATGATATACAAAAGCAGGACGGCCATGGCCGTCCTGCTTTTGCATATTCTATATCCTATCTTATTTCGTAAACAATAGAAACATCAGAGGTATATTTATTCTGTCCTTCAGGAAGAACTTGGTTCTGCTCTGCACCTCCCATTCCTACAGCGCTGTCCATCATTTTTGCATTCATCAGTATTGGTTGTGGTGGATAATTTCCTCCAGCTGACTCTGTAAAGTT